>JANWZY010000217.1 GCA_025061935.1 Verrucomicrobiia bacterium | reverse complement strand
GGGCTGGATGAACCGGCCCAGCACAGGGTCGTAATACCGGAAGTTGTAGTAGTAAAGGCCTGTGTCCTCATCCAACACCTGACTGGTGTAGCGCCGGGAGACGGGGAATGCGCTGCTGCTGAAAGTGTACCTTGTGCGCCCGAAAGCTGTGTATTCGTAATGCTGGATGCGGTTGCCGTTTTGGTCGGTCTGGATCGTTGTGCTGGTCAGGTGGTTGGGGTGATAATACTGGAACACGTTGGTGCCGGTCTTGTCGAAGGTGCAGACGAGCCGCTCGCCAGCGTAGATGTGGAACAGGACCGTGCCGTGTTTTTCTTCGTACAGGTTGCCGATCCAGACTTGGAGGTTTGTGCCGTTTTGTTTCCATAGCCGTGCGCCGTTGGCGTCGTAGCCGAAGCTGATTGTGTTGGTCTGTGTGACGGCCTGGGCGAGCCGGTTGTGCGCGTCGTAGAATAGGCGCATACCGCCCCGGTTGGCCACGTTCCCGTTTTGGTCATAGGTGTAGAAGATGCCGTTTGCTGCGCGCACGCAGTGGGGTCGGATGGCGCCGTAAGTGTAGCTGGAGCCGCCCTCGCCGTTCCAGAGCATGTTGCCTACCGGGTCGTAGGAATAGGTGAGCTGGGCGCCTGAGGCGGTGCGCAGTGCGACGAGCCGGTTCAGGTCGTCATAGACGATGTTTGTCATTGTGGCGGAGGCTGCGCCTGAATAGACGCCGTCTATGATGGCAGTGATGTTGCCAGCGGCGTCGTAGTGGTAGGTCAGGTGCTGGATGTTGGTGGTTTTGGCGGTTGTGATGCGCTGGAGCCGCTGCGATACGGTGTAGAAGAAGTTGCTGGTCTGGACGCCGTTGCCAAAGCTGATGGCTCTGAGCCTGCGGAACTGGTCGAAGCCTTTTGCGGTGAAAAATGCGGTATTGTTCCCGCCGAGTTCTTTGACCTGGGCCAGGTTGCATCCGGCGTCGTAGATGTTTGTGATGGTGGGTCCGGCGTTCGGGTAAGTAATTCTTGTGATGCGGTCTGCGTCGTCGTAGGCGAACTGTGTAGTGTAGGTCTGGCCGTTTTTGGTCAGGAACCGGACGGACTTGAGCGTGCGGTTGCGTACGTCGTAGCTGAATTTTTGCCAGCCGTGTTCGTCTGTGAATGCGAATAATTGGCCAGGATAGACTGTGAATGCGGGGTCGCCGCCGCTGGAGTCGTAATGCCACGTGTTGGTTGATACGCACTGGCCGGCGGGCGTCCATGCCTCGCGTCTGGTGAGTCGGCCTGCGGGGTCGTTGTAGAAGAATCGCAGTTGTTGGCCTTTGGCGTCGGTTTGGAGCTTCAGCCTGCCTGCGCGGTCGTAGGCCCATTGCCAGAAGCCCATGTTCGGGTCGGCCATGGCCACGCGCAGGCCGCGCATGTCGTAGAAGAAACTGATCTGGTTGCCGAGGTGGTCGGTGATGTTTGTCAGGTTCCCGAGCTGGTCGTAGCGCAGCCTGGTGACGAAGTTGCCGTTTGTGGTTACCTCGATGATCTGGTTTGTGCGGCCGAAAGCATCGAGGAGGTATTTGCGGACTTTGCCGCGCGGGTCGGTGACGGTGACGGCCCACGGGTTTGTGCCGTCCCAGTATTGGAACCGGATCGGGTCAACGGGCGAGTTGGTATCGCCTGGGAGCGGGGTTGTCTGCGCCAAGCGCCCTGCATAGAAGGTTGAAGCTGCAACCGGGTAAAACCATTCAAGCCGCCCGATTGGGTCGTACACAATGTATGTGTTTGTGCGGTACGTGCTTGGGACCACAAACTGGAGTCCATTTGTGACAAAGATGGGGTAGGTTTGAGCCACAAGCTCTCCAATTGCGTTATAGAAAATATCAGTCAGGCGGCATTCGGTTTGGGTCTCGGCCTCTTCTTGGACCTGCACGATGCGACCGAGGCCGTCCATGAACACCGTTGTTTCGTGCGCGCCGTTTGTTGCGTCGGCAGGGTTGTTTTTTTGGATCCTCACCCAGTTGCGGGACAAACCGTTCAAAATTCCGGCCAAGCTGTATTGGTAACGTTTCTGCCATAGAGTCGGCGCGGCATTGGCGGCAGCCGAGATCAAGGTGTCGGTCAACCGCAGTAATCCGTCGTATGCGTTGCTGATCACCAGGCCTTGCATGTTGGTCATGCACAGGAGTTGGCCCGAGCGCGGGTCGTGCAGGTACGACTCGACGAGGCCGTGGCCGAGCGGGCCGATATATTTGCGTGTTGGGAATGTGGCAGTGGCCGTATCGTATTCCCACGTGGTCACAACGCCTTCCGGGTCTGTGACGGTCCTGACGTTCCCGTAGTTGTCGTAGGTGTAGGAGGTGACCGCATAGATGCCGGGACAGATCAGGTCGTGCCTGGATTTGAGGTTGCCCGTCACATCGAAGTAGGAATTGGTCGTCTGGCTCAGGACCACGGTGCCGTTCGGGTCTGCTGACACCGTTACGCTGGCGGGCCTGTCGAGTATGTTTGTGTTGGACGGTATAACTGCGTAAGTGTAATGCGTGTAAACTGGGGCGGGCGGGTCAGCCAGGTCGGTGAATGAATGGGTCAAAGAAACAGATGTTACCTCGCCCAGGTCCGCAACTTTTTTCAGGTTCCCGGACGAAGCATTTATTGAGTCTGGCACGACGTAGTACTCGAACTGCCTGGCTTTTGCTCTGGGCTGGGCATTCGGCAGCGGCCCGTCCCACTCGATCTCGATGGTCTGGGCTACGAACGGGAAATAGACCCCGTTCGGGTCGGTGCGCACCTGATCAACCTTGTGCAAAGTGCGCTTATAAATCAGGCCGTCGTTTCCGAACGTATCCACGCGGAATGGGAACCCGGCCTTGAACCGCGAGTCCTGGTATTCGCCCTGGCCGCTGAGATCGCGGCCCCCGCCCTGGTGGAAATACGTGACATTGGTCACGCCCAACGGATCGCGTTCGGTCACAATGGCGAACCCGCGGAACTCGCGCCATACGGTGTCGTAATAACCACCGGAATACTTGTAACCGGTTGTGCCCGCGGTGCGTATGCCATCGTCAACAGTAACAGAGCTGACCACCTGCACAGGGAACGGCAACCGTGGGCGGGTGCCGTCGGAATTATCGAACTGCGTCGAGTTCGTGTACGTGATCGTGACCGTGCCGCCGATCCCGTTGTCTATGCCGATGAGCAGGTCCGGGAACGGACCAGCACTGAGTTGAACCCGAAGCGCCTTATTGCTCGGTTGATGGCTGCGCTTGACTCTGTCCAACAACCCGTCGCCGTTCATGTCAATGAACATGACCTTCACGCCCCAATTGTCCCAGCTATACAGGTGCTTCCAACCGCTTGTGCCGTCGCCCTCGGTATCCACACCTGTCCAAGTGACCGGCGCGCTCCGGAACGCGCGACCGGTGTTGTAATAAACCGAATACGTGCCGTCGCCATTTGAGACCACGCGGTCGGGCAACCCGTCGCCGTTCATGTCCAGCAACTGAGTTGTGTACTCGCCCTTGGTGCTGTTGAATTCTTCTGGCGGGCCGTTAAAATTCCAATTGACCGGGTCCAAGAAACGGTCCACACCGTTGTTAAGCTGCACACTATTAGTGATGACGCGGTCTGGCAGCCCGTCGCCGTTCATGTCAACCAGTTCTGCGCAAGTCGTTGCGTCATTGAAAATGCTGATCACATGTCGGCAGCGTGGCGAATAAGGGTAGCTGCCGGTGGTGGGGCCAACAGCGGCCCAGGTTTTAATGCCTGAAAACGCGCCATTTCTGTTGTTAAGCTGCACGTGCATTTGGCCGTCTTGACCGCTGACCATCACGCGGTCTGCAAGGCCGTCACCGTTCATGTCGGCCAACAAGCAGATACTGGCCTTGCCATCCGGCGTTGCATGAACCGGATACGTCATCCAATGGCCGCTGTATGGCGCATTGGTCGGACATGCCACACCGGTCCATACCAGCAACGTGCCGAATCCGGCGGCTGTATTGGTCTGCACTTGGAAGTAGCTATATGGTTCACCCAGCGGCGAGGAGTATTGACGCAGGACCCGGTCTGGCAACAGGTCGCCATTTATGTCAATCAAGCAGGAAAGCTGGTGCTTGCGTTGCAGCAGGTCTATCCAGAAGCCTTCGATTGTGTTCCATTCCACCGAGCCGAACCCGCATTCGTTTGTTACGGGTGCCCAGCTCCGGAGGTTCCCGAACGACGCGCCCGTGTTTGTTTGCACATTGAAACGGTTGTACGGCGACGAGTTCGGGCTGGTAACCCAATCCGGCAGGCCGTCGCCGTTAATATCAATGAGCGCCGCAAATGGGGTACCCGGCGAGTAACCGGATGGGTCGTACGGGTTTTGGGGACTAACCGGCCACGCGACGGCCGGCATAAAAGTAGGCGCCTGCTCTGAATACTCGAATGTAAGCGGCGGCCACGCCAACGCATCGGTTGTGCCCCGGTGTTTTACGCGGCGCAGCAGCGACCGGCCCGTGCTCGGCGACACAGCGTACTCTAGCTCGTATCGCCTCACGCGCATGCCGTTTTGCCGTACAGTGATGGTCTCCAACCTACGCGAGATTTTGATCTCTTCGCCGGAAATAGCCGAACTGACCACGTCCGGGCGCTCGCCCCACTCAAGCCCAAATTCGACGGTGCACGTTGCGCCTAACGCAGGCGAATTGGCATTCGCATTATAGGCAACCTCTCTCAAATACAGGTGGCGCGACCCGGAAGCAGTTTGGTAGGTCACTGTCGTGGTGTTGCCGTTCGGGTCACGAATCCGACTCAAAGCCCAGCGGAACGTGCCGTAAAAAGTCCCCACACGCGAATTGGAATTCTCGCCGAATGTATATTCCCGCCCGCTTTTATCTGTCGCAACCCAGTACCCGTT
>JANWZY010000216.1 GCA_025061935.1 Verrucomicrobiia bacterium | reverse complement strand
CAAAATCCTTACCCTTGAGCACATGCTCTTTAAAAAACTCGTATGTCCCGGAGCTGTTCTCGCGGCTGTAAACCACGATGGGCGCATCCGGGCCACCGACTTCCTTCCAGTTTTTGATTTTGCCTGTAAAAATACCTTCCAATTGCTCAAGCGTAAGCTCCCGCACGGGATTTTCTGCGTTCACGTACACGGAAAGCCCGTCCAGCGCCACTTTGTACTCGGTCGGCCGCTTCCCAAACGCTTTAATGCACGCCTCAATTTCGCGCGCGCGGATCTTACGCGACGCGTTGCACAAATCGGTGCTCTTGTTTTGCAACGCGGCGAAGCCCGTGCCCGAGCCGCCCCCTGTCACCTGTATGCGCGTCTGCGGATTCTTCGCCATGTAAACCTCAGCCCATTTCTGGGCGAGAATCACCATGGTGTCTGAACCCTTCATCGTGATCGTGCCTGCGTGCGCCTGCACGGCGAGTGCGGCGCCAAGCGCCACCAACACCAGTTGCACGTGCGGGGTCTTCATAACTCCTCCTATAGTTTGTTTCTGACTCGCTCGCATCCTTTGCTTTTCAAACAACTAAAACCTCAACAGAGCATCAACCTGTAGCCGGGTCATTCCGCTCTCCGATCCCGGAGGAAACGGCTCAATCAATTCGGTCAAGAAAACCCGCGCCGCCAATGTCAGATGATCGGTCGGCGAGTAAGCGGCACGAATGATGTGCCCTTTAGCATTCGTGCCCGCGCCATACCCGGCATTAAACCCTGAGTTCGGCGGCGAATTCGCGCCCGCATAATACGCGCCGAAATCTGAATCAACCAGTTCCTCCCACCATGCATTTGCGCCGAGCCATTTCCAACTGTAGCCCAGCTCCCAAGTACGCTTCCTGCCCGCGCGGCCAAGCGTGGCACTTAACGTGTATGCGTAATTATCCGCGCTACGCGGCGCAGCGGGGTTGACCATGTAATCCGCCGCAACGCGCATTGGAAACGGGCCGTTGTAATACGGGAAACTATCCAGCGCATACGTCAGCGCAGCATCCGCAACCACAGGATTCAGCCCGTATCTGGGCGCCGCCACAGCACTGGCTGCACCAACCCGCGTGTTACCGCGATTAATGTTCGGCAGCGCCGCGTTGCTAAGCGCGTGCCGGTTCGCTATGGCCAGGAAAGCAATGCCTGCGGTGGTGCTGACTTTCCTGCTCCAATTAGCGTCCCAGCGCGCCTGGGCACCGACCATGTACGGGTCATGGCTGGAGGCGCCAAGTTCGTCGAGCGCGAACCAGCCCGTGTTCAATCGCAACACATGCGCGTCCGAAACTGTATAACTCAACTGTACTGCGCCGCCCTCGGGCGTATAGTCAGGGTCAAACACCATGTCGGAGAAGACGAACGGGTTCTCCATTTTCCCGACCGTGCCAACCAACCCGACCGACGCGCTGTTGATGGCCGTCCATTTCGCGTAAGCCAGATCAATGAATATGAACTTCTTCGACGCGTTATCCATTAGCGTGGCGTTGCCCGAGATCGGATCGCCGCCGAAATTATCTGCACGTTCGCTCGAGCTTAGCCGCACGCCTGCCTCGAAGTTTTCAACCAAGCTGGCCGTAACCCCTACACGCGCACGGTACCGGAACCGATGCCGGTCCACAAAAGCCGCGTTCTCGCCGTAAAAACCTTCATACCGGGCGCGCAAATCGCCGCTAAGCTTCAGGCTCGTTACCCAATCCGGAAGCCCACTCTTCACCTGATACGCCTTGGTAAAGTCTTTGTCCGCCTCCTCACGCAAAGCGTTCGCCTCTTTCACAGTCAGGATTCCCTTCTCAACCAGCTTATCTAAAAGCGAATCCACCGACTGTGCGTTTACATTCAGTCCAGCAACGGCCAGTTCCAAAATGACTACTGCGATACCGACTCGGACAATCTCCGTTCTTCTCATGCGCGTTGAAGTTTCAAGGTTCGCAGCTAACCTGGCTAGACCCGGTGACAACCAAGCGTCTGAAATGTTACGATTATGTTACAATAGGCCGGGCAAAAAACCGGGAGGCGCAACGCCTCCCGGACCGCGCCGCGCACAGAGCTACGCGCCCCGTGCGCGTGAACCTTGATTACTTCAACGCGCGGTAAAGCCCGGCTCCGCGCGCAACCAGCGCTTGCGCCGCGCAGCAATGTGGTGCCGCAGCCGCATCAAATACATGCCAGGCACATTAAAATTCGGATCGCTCCACCTACGCTTGGCCGGGACCGATAAACCCGATTGATGCCGGACCGGCGATCCGCTCACACCGCCGTCATTGCCACTAGGTAAGTTAGTCGGACACAAATTCATACTACCAACCTTTCTTGCATGGCAATTGTGCCGCCAGCATTTCACCCAGGTTACATTCGCGTAATTCCAGCACCGCAGTTGGTGCGGACAAGCCATACCATTCCCCGACCAAGCCCTTTACCACTCGCTACCAACATGCCTCCTAAGCAAAAGGAACGAACAGCGGGCACTGCGCTCGGACAACGAGCGCGGGTGCAAGCACAGCCTGGCGCCCACGGGTCCACGATCGCACGCCCCATCGCGCCGCCGTACCGTCGCCTATCACGCCAATCGCGCGCATTAGCCCCTGGAACTCTTGACTCAAATAACTCACGCCCTGAGCTGTGCTGGGGAGAAACACCCACGCCCCAACAGCTACAATTTGCGCCAAATCCACCCATTCCTCATCGAAGAATCCGGTCTCCGACTTTGTCTCAGCCGAGATTCACAAATCTCGTCCCTGCGCCGTCAGAACCATGCACGCCGACAAAAATGATTTTGTAGATGCGCCAGCCCCGTCGTCTCCGCACCCATACTAAGGACTGACACCGAGCCGCAGTCCAAGCCAAGCCAGGACGAAACATTTCGACCGCTACATAGTCGCATCTACCGCCGCCAAGTACCGCCCCACTACAAAAAAGCGCTGGACCACTTCCGGCAAAAATGCGCCACAGCTCAAACTCATCAAGCACAAGTCCGCGCGCACACACACGTCACCGGACGTCCAAACTCTGGCACCCGAGCCGCAGCCCCAGCAAAAATCGTGGCATGACAAACACCAAAAGCACCGGTTCAATCATCTGGTCCCAATCCACGCCCGCGCCAGCTCAACCGCAGCACGGGCGCCCAAGCGCCCACCACCCACGCACCCCTGCGGCGCATGTCCGCGCAGCGGGAACCGTACCCGCACCAGCCCGGAAACCATAACGCACGGACACATGCCTACCGCTGTACTCAATCAGTCTAACGTCCGGCTCCAATTGACGAGTGAACGGCTCGAAGTCTGGGGGCCGAACCCCGACACCGGCCGCGATGAATGCCTACGCCAAATCCCATTGCACGACCTCGAGCGGCTCATCGTCAGCGAAGCAGTGTACATCACCGCCCCGGCGTTGGCCGAGCTAATGCGCCGCGGCATCCCCATCCAGTTCTTCACTTGGAGCGGCCAGTTCCTCGGGAACTTCCTCCCAGCCCAGAACAACCACGGCATGACACGCCTGCGCCAATACCAGCAAACGCTCGACCCGGCTTTCTGCCTCCAAATAGCCAAACGCCTTGTGACCGCCAAGCTCTACAACCAGCGCCGCGTATTGCAACGGCTCGCAGCAAGCCGCTCAGACATAACACAAAGCGACCAGCCGGGAACACCCACCAAGCCCGGCCAACCAGCCAAGCCCGGCCAGCACGTACAACCCAATATCTCTGATGCACTAGCCTGGCTGGACTCACTTTTTGGTCTGATCCAAGCCAGCACCAGCCTGGACGAACTACGCGGCTACGAAGGCACAGCCACCGCGCGCTATTTCCAATGCTGGGCCACGTTCCTGCCGGACGAATTCCCATTCGAGCGCCGCAGCACGCGCCCACCGCACAACCCGGTCAACGCATGCATCAGCTTCGCCGCAACTATCATCTACAACGAAGCAGTAGCATTCTGCCACGCGCACGGACTCGACCCCGCACTGGGCACACTACACTCGACCGAGAACGGCCGCTGGAGCCTCGCACTCGATCTTATCGAACCGTTCAGACCCGCATTCGTTGAACCACTTGCCCTGGACCTGTTCAGCCACCAAATACTCAACCAGTCACACTTCGAGTACCGCGATGGCGGCTGCTTCCTGAACGAAGACGGTCGCAAAAAATTCTTCCTCCAATACGAGCGCCGCATGGAACGCCAGTTCCTGAGCGAGCACGTAGGCCACCGCACCACACTGCGCCAACAACTCGAGCACCAAGCAATCATGTTCAAGGCCGCGCTGGAAGACCCCAACCGCTTCAACCCGTTCAGGATGAACTGAACGCATTTTAGATTTTGTATTTTCGATTTTTGATTTCAAAAATGGCCCCATGAAAGAACCGGAAATGAAAGCCCGCACCAAAACATTCGCGCTGAGAGCAATCAGACTCGCAGAAGCACTGCCAGACAAACCGGTCGCCAGGGTTATCGCCACACAATTGGTACGATCAGCCACTTCAGTGGCTTCCAATTACCGCGCAGCGTGCCATGCCAGATCAAAAGCCGAGTTCAACGCAAAGCTCGGTATCGCCGAAGAAGAAGCCGACGAAGCAGCGTTCTGGATGGAAATGATTATCGACGCCGGACTAATGCCCCGCGAACGCGTGTCCGCCTTGCTGGACGAAGCGGGTCAACTTACAGCCATCTTGGTCGCATCGCGCAAAACCTCGGCAGGATTGAGCCGACACCGCGATAATCAAAAATCGAAAATCTAAAATCGAAAATCAGTCCATGAACTCCTGGTGGTTCGACGCTTTCCCGCTGGCACCGTACCAGAAAAAACAACCCGGCTCACACAAAATGCTCACACTCATCGCCTACGACATCTCAGACCCGCGCCGACTCAACCGCGTTGCGCGCACATGCGAAGACTT
>JANWZY010000215.1 GCA_025061935.1 Verrucomicrobiia bacterium | reverse complement strand
GACTTTTTTCAAGTCGGCTCCACTTTGCGTGGCGCCCGGCGGAAATAACCGGAACCAGTCCCGGCGGGGTTGACTTCGTCCGAGCCACCCTCGGGCCAAATCCCTGGGATTGTTGTGCCGCAGCTCGGGCATGTGCCATGGGGTGTGATCTTGTACTCGCGCACAAGGAATCCGTACCGGTCAATCAGTTTCTCGCGGCACTTCGGGCAGTGCGTGTTTTCCCACGGCCCAACGCGGCCAGGCAGATTGCCAGCATACACGAAACGCAGGCCTTCCTCAGCCCCTATCTCAGCCGCGCGAATGAGCTGGCGCGCGCTTGTTGGCGCCGGCTCGGTCATCTTGTAATCCGGGTGGAACGCCGTCACATGCCACGGTATATCGGGGCTGACTGACGCAATAAACTTCGCAATCGCGCGTAGTTCGGTCTCGCTGTCGTTGAACCCGGGCACAATGAGCGTGACGATCTCGACCCACAGCCCGTTCTCGTGCGCAAGCCTGATCCCGGTTTTGACCCCTTCAAGCGTACCACCCAGCATCCTGTAATGCCTGTCGTCGAACCCCTTCAGATCAATTTTGTACGCTGCAACCCACGGCTTGATGAACTCGATTACCTCCGGCGTGGCGTACCCGTTTGACACCAGCGCACAGACAAGCCCTTGCAACTTCGCTTTTTGGAAGATCGCCACTGCCCACTCGATGCTGATCAATGGCTCGTTGTAGCTCGACACGACAAGCCGCGCGCCGCTGCGCCGCGCCGCGTTTACCACCTGCTCGGGCGTCAAATCAATAATGGGCGAGCCGCTTATGCTTTCGCGTAGCGCCTGACTCGTAACCCAGTTCTGGCAAAACGGGCAATGGAAATTGCACCCGAGCATGCCGAACGTGAGCGCATCCGAGCCGGGATACACATGGAAGAACGGCTTTTTCTCGACCGGGTCGCTGGCCAACCCACCGGCCACGTAGCCGAATGGCACGCGCAACTCGCCGGCCTTGACAAACCGGACTCTGCAAATGCCGCGCCGGCCTTCACCGATCAAACACCTGTGCGCGCATGCCAGGCACCGGATACGCTCGCCTTCGCGCCGGCACAGCGTGCTGGCAACTGTGCGACTGTCGAGCACGCGCGCAAGCGTGTCATCGGCCGAATCAAGCTCGGCCTCAGATCCCACCCCATCGGGCCTAGCGGCAGCAGACGGCTCATATCGGATTGGTTCAGACATGTTCAACAACTCAAACTATCAAGCTGAGCCTGTTACATATTGGCACCGCCGTTTGCGCTTGTCAAAAACGCAGCATATAACGACAGGTCGTTGCGTTCGGAGCATTCACGGCAGCCGCGCTTGGATAAACACGCGAAACACCCGCCCCAAGTGATTCGGATGCACAAGCGTTTTGAACTGGCGTTTTTGCGCATCCGACCAGTTGCACCACGCAATGCCACTCTGCAATGCACGTTCTGCAACGCGCGTCAGGAACTGGCCCTGAGTGACCAACCCCTCAGTTTTCAGCCCGACTGCCTCGCCTACGACTTGAAGCGCGGCAAAATCCACATGTGCCGTTATGTCCTGCTGGCCAGGATCAGCCAAAACGTCCTCGAAAACCTGATGGCGCCGATACGCGCGGACCGTGCCACGGGTGCGCGCGGGATCGAACCGCTCATCCGCAGTCAGGCCGTAGTCAATTGCAACAAGCCTGCCCGCAGCGAGCGCATGCGCCGCGGCGCGCCACCATCGCTCAGCCATCGGACAAGTCTCGACTGTGTAGCCGTCAGGCAAGGCATCGAGAAACTCGGACGGCAGCTCGAACAAGGCGCGAGGCGCATTTTCCGTGCTCTGCAGTCGTGTCCACACGAATCGTCCATCGCGATACGCCACGCCCCACTCGAACCATGCGCGCCGGGCCGCGTCCCAGCCAAACCTGCGCACTGGCAAAGAATCGAGGAACTCGTTCGAGAAAATTATCCCTACTACTGCCCTAACGTCCTGTTCCAGCGACTCGGCCCAGCGCACGCGCGTGCCGAACCTTTCGAGCGTCTTGCGCTGCCACTCTCGCCTGCGTGCAGACGGCTCAACAATCCAATACTCGACTCGCTCGAACAGGTCAGGCCGCCACACCGTTAGCCAGCCCAGGATGTCCGCTGCCAACCGCCCGTCATGCACACCTGCCTCCACCAATTGGTATTTAGGTGCTGCGGGCAGCGCCGCGAGCCAATCAGCGAACTGGAAAGCAAGCAACTCGCCGAACAGGCTGCCCGTGCTCACGCTCGTGTAGTAATGCCCGCGCCGGCCGATATTGTCCGGTTCTTGTTCATAAAATCCATAAACCGGACAATACAAAGCCAGCTCCATGAACCGCGCGAAACTGATTGCGCCACTTTTTTCAACTTCATTCCGAATAATCTCACGCAACACAGCCACAGGTCAGCCAAATTGGTGCGGTTTGAGCTATTACAAAATCAGACCCAAAAGGCCTATGGCAAAGCTGGACGCTTTCTTCAACATGGTGCTCGAGTACAACGCGTCTGACCTGCACCTGTCCTCGGGCAATTCGCCCATGCTGCGCATAGACGGTCAGTTACAGCGCGTTGACTACCCGCCATTGGACAACGACGAACTCAAAAAGATGCTCTACGAAATCGCGCCCGAGTACAAGATCAAGACGTTTGAGGAAACGGGCGATGTGGACTTCGCCTACGAAATCCCAAACGTAATCCGGTTCAGGGTCAACTACTACCAACAGAAAAACGGCATCGCAGCGGCGTTCAGGCAAATCCCGACTAACGTGTGGTCGTTTGAAGATTTCGAAAAGGCCGACGCGCCGATGCCCCCGGTGCTTAAAAAATTTGCAATGCTCAACCGCGGGCTTGTGATCGTGACTGGTCCGACCGGCTCGGGCAAGTCCACCACGCTCGCCGCCATGATTGATTATGCGAACCGGCACAGACGCGACCATATCATCACGCTCGAGGACCCGATCGAGTTCGTCCACCAAAGCAAGAACTGCTTGATCAACCAGCGCGAAATAGGTGTGCATACCAAAACGTTTGCCAGCGGCCTGCGCGGCGCATTGCGCGAAGACCCGGATATCATCCTTGTGGGCGAAATGCGCGACCTCGAAACGATCGAATTGGCCATAACGGCAGCGAACACTGGTCACCTAGTCTTTGCCACCCTGCACACGCCGAGCGCGGCAAAAACTGTTGACCGGATCATTGACGTCTTCCCTGCTGAACAACAAAACAAAATCCGCGCCACTCTGTCCGAAGCTCTCAAAGGCATCGTGGCCCAAACGCTCTTCAGACGGATCGACAAAAAGGGCCGAATCGCCGCGTTCGAAATCCTGGTATTTACGACGGCGATAGCGAACCTGGTGCGCGAGAACAAGACGCATCAAATCCCGGGCATGATCCAGGTCGGCAAACGCATCGGAAACCAACCCTTAGACGACCACATCATGGAACACTTGCGGATGAGGCGGATCAGCCCCGAGGAAGCGTACGAAAAAGCGCAGGACAAAAAGAAGTTCAGGCAATTCCTGGCCAACCCGCCAGAAGAGGAAGATGTCTAAACCCCTTACACCACGCCTATGCGCAGACCCGAACTCGAATACATACTGACCACAATGCTCGAATCGCACCCGGACGTGTCCGACTTGCTCTTCACCGTTGACCGTCCGCTGCAGGTCGAGTCCGGGGGCGAATTGAAGCCGGTCGAAATAGACCCGCCACTCGGGAAATTGACGCCGTTCCAGACCGAGATGGTGGCATTAAATCTGATTGGAGAAAACTTGTGGCACCTTGAAGACCTGTTGCGCCATGGCTCCTGCGACGCCGCATACACGCTTTCCGAACAGGCGCGGTTCAGAATCAGCGTATTCTCGCAACGCGGCAACTACTCGATCGTGCTCCGCCGGCTAAACACGCGCATCCCCACAATCGAGGAACTGAATCTTCCGCCCATCTTGAAAGAAATTCCCAAGGAAACAATGGGCCTGGTGCTAGTGTGCGGCCCGACTGGCAGCGGCAAAACCACCACACTGGCCGCGCTCCTCGGCGAACTGAATAAGCAACGCGCAGTCCACGTCATCACCCTCGAAGACCCCATCGAGTACATTCACACCCATGACAAGGCCACGTTCAATCAGCGCGAACTTGGAACCGACTTCGACGATTACGCCTCGGGGTTGCGCGCAGCGATGCGGCAAGCGCCCAAGGTGATCCTTGTGGGCGAAATGCGCGACCGCGAAACAGTTCGCGTGGCGCTAAGCGCGGCCGAAACGGGTCACTTGGTCATGAGCACGCTGCACACGAGTGATGCGGCACAGACAATCAACCGCATTCTCGGTCTGTTCGAAGCCGAAGACCAGGAGCAAATCAGGATTCGGCTCGCCGACTCGTTGCGCTGGGTAATCAGCCAGCGTCTCGTGCCGAAGATCGGGGGCGGGCGGTACCCGCTGGTCGAGGTCATGGGTTCGAACTTGCGCACGCAGGAAACGATTCGGGTCGGTGAAAGCGAGGGCAAAACGTTTTACGAAATCATCGAAGCAAGTTATCCGTTCGGCTGGCGGACATTTGACCACGCATGCCTCGAAGCATATGAAAAGGGTTACATTACCGAGGAAACGGCAATCATGTACTGCACAAAGCGCGGCGTCGTGACCCGCGGCATTGACCTAATCAAGAAAGCGCGTGGCGAATTCACCACACAGATCACGAACCTCAGGCTCAAGCCTATCGGCCCGCCCGGTGAATCATCTTCAACCGGCATACCGAAACTGAAACTAAAGTGAGACGCGGATACATGATATGCCAGAGAAATTCGAGTTCATAACTGCCGCAGACAAACCTGCGCTTGTGGCATTTTCGAATCCGGAGCTGCTCCAGGCGGTTAAAACCGCGCTCCAGGAGCTGGGTTACAAAGTCCACACGGCCGCAACCCACGGCGACTTCATGAT
>JANWZY010000214.1 GCA_025061935.1 Verrucomicrobiia bacterium | reverse complement strand
AAAAGCTCGCGTCAGATACGGGGATAATTACAGGGACATCGCACTCAAACGCGGGCAGAGCCTTTTGCTCGGTGCAACACTAGAGCCTAGTCGCCGCTAGCAGCGCTACAACTAGAGATTCGAATCGCGAAAACTGCCGAGGTATAATTCGTACTCGCAGGACGCGGAGACGGGTCGCGCACATTCTACGCATCACATGAAGACAGAATTTCCCCTGTATTGGCAAATTCTGCACTGGCCCGGGGGAAACTCATCTGTGGTCTGCTGTTCGCGTTGCGGAATCCTAAGCCTATTTTCACACCGTCCCATTAGCACCCGCTTCCAGCTAGGGCGGGAAAGGCACCGGCAGCAACCAGCTTGTTTTGCGGGCGCAAAAGCGCTGAAGCGCCGTTGCAGGTTGGTGCTGTTATTCGACAGGTTGAAGCGCGCGTAAACGGAAAGTGCTATTCGCTATTCCGAGTCTCATAAGGCCACCGACTTGAATCTCAGCCAATTACCCCCTACGTGCTTGATCGCGTGTCCTAGGTATTGGCGGCCTTGTCGGAAACAAAGGAGATGCTAGAATCGCACAAACAATAGAGCAGATGGCAAACATTGTTATCAAGCAACTCCAAGCAATTGTAGCGCGGTAACGCGTCCAAGGCATAGAACGGTGTAACGACTGGGCAGGCCGTGCTGTAGCTGCGCTCGCCCCTGAGAGCTTACTCGACGTCGGCTGTGGCGACGGCTCCATGCTATTGCGGTATCTGCCGAGAACGCCCAAGGATTTGTGCGGCGTTGAGGCTGCGCCTGATCTGAAAGCCAAAGCGGAGGCGGCCGGCTTCCGCGTGTACTGCTTCGAGCTCAACGGTCGCTGGCCGCTGGAGTCGGGAAGGTTTGACGTCGTCTTCGTTTCTCAGGTGATAGAACACCTGCACAACACACGCTTGTTCGTTGAAGAGACGTACCGTGTACTTAAGCCCGGCGGGACTGCAATCATAACCACCGAAAACCTGTGCAGCCTATTAAATTGCATCGCATTGGCCCTCGGATACACGCCTTTCTCATTGATGCAACTTTGCGGTCGGTATTTGGGGAATCCGCTCGGTCTCCACTACAACGAACCGATCGCAGAACACGTCCCAATTGATCACCCCGCATATTCAGGCGTATCGGGGCACGTACGGGTGCTTACGGTGCGCCAAGCGCAAGAGCTGTTCGAGTGGGTCGGATTCGACACAGAGGTGCGGTCTGTGAGTATCCTCCCGTTGCCCGATTGGATTAGCCGGTCGCTCGAGCATTTCGTGCACAACCGCGGTCACTACATGCTCATCCGCGCACGAAAGCCTTGCCACGCCGGATGCCAGATGCGCAATCCTGGTTATGAAAGCATCCAAGGTTTGAGTTCCTAACGCGGGCTGTCTAATCTCAAGGGCGTGGGCATTCAAAGGACCGAAAACGAGTCATTGCCGAGGATAAGCTTCATTATTCCGACGTTAAACGTCGAACGGATACTGGAGCGGTGTCTCAGCTCAATTGCCAGACAGACTTACCCCAAGACAAAGTATGAAATCATCTTGGCCGATGCACACTCCAATGATCGCACACGCGAGATCGCCCAGCACTACGGTGCGACCGTGCTCGACGATGACGGCAAAAATATGGAGGAAGGCAAACGACTCGCGCTCCGCCACGCGACAGGTGAATACATCGTGTTTATTGATGCCGACAACGAGATAACACATGAGGATTATGTCGAGCGCGCAGTTAAAGCGCTCGCTACCAATCCACAAGCGCTGGGAGTAGAAGCCTACTACCTGCCTTCACCACAAATGAGCTCGTTCTGCGCTTATCTGACGCATCTGCTACACATTAGCGATCCGATCTGCTGGCTGATGAGTCGCAAACCGATACTCGTATGGGAAAAAGACGATGTCGAATGCTGGGAGCTACCCGGTGACTCGTTTTCGTATCCACTTGGCGCCAATGGATTCGTGTTCAGACGCGCCGACCTCGAAGCTGTGGGCGCCACCGAGCATTTCCAAGACACGCACGTTGCGCTTCGGCTGATGCGCGCAGGCAAACGGCAATGGCTACGGATTCGAGGCCGGGGCGTGCACCATTATTACGTACATAACCTCTGGGATTTCATCCGGAAGCGGCGCCGCGCAACCGTACATTTCCTGCGTGTGCAGGAAGAAATGCCACTTAACTGGATGAAAGAAAAGCCGGCTGTGCCGTTATGGTTAGCAGCTTTATACTGTGTCAGTATCATTGGACCACTCTGGCACGCGCTGCGCGGTTGGCTCCAGCGCAAAGACCCGCGCTGGTGGTGGCACGTATTGGCCTGTCCCGCCACTGTCCTCGGCAACGCGTGGGGCATTTGGACCTACTGCAGCTACAGAGCCCGGAAAAAATTGGTCGCTGAGCTTCAATCCAAATCACCATAAGACGCCGGTGACTCCAAACAGGTGCGGCAAATGGCGCCGGAGCTTATAAATCTCCCATGAGGTTCGATCCGCAAGTAAGCCGAGCCCCGAATGCGCAGCCACCAGCGCGCAAGCACGAGCATATTTTTAGCCCATTGCGCCACATGTATGCGTTAATTCGCTGTGCAACCCGAACAAGTGAACACACCGCCGCCAACCCAAACCGTATCCAAGCAACGACGATACAACGCTGGGAGTGAAACGCGGGTGTATATGCGGCGGGTTATAATTCATCTAAGATGAGTCATCCTAAAATAGAACGTTTTGGGACCAGTGGCTTTCAGCCCATAGTGAGTATCATTGTGCTCAACTGGAACGGCGCAACGTGGTTGCCCAAGTGCTTAGCTTCCATCAGAGAACAGACCTTGGCTAAAAATATCGAAACAATATTTGTTGACAATGCCTCTGCCGATAACTCAGTCGAAATCGCCCGCGAACTACTGAAAGAGTTTCACGCCGCTTGCCTGGTGATAAACGGCCAAAACCTCGGGTTTTCCGGGGGGAACAATATCGGAGCCGAATACAGCACAGGCCAATACCTGTTCTTTCTCAATCCGGATACCTGGCTTGAACCGGACTGCATAGAGAACTTGATCGAAGCGGTACGGCTCGCCGGTGCCGACGCTGCCACACCGTTGGTTTTAAATTACCACGATGATTCATACCAGGATATGGGCTTCTTCGGGTTCGACATCTTCGGCCTGCCAAGTCCGTCCAAGCCACAAACTACAATGCGCGAAATTTTTATCGCAGGGGGTTGCTCACTTCTAATCGACCGCGCCCTTTTTTTCCGCATCGGTGGGTTCGACCCGGAGTTTTTCATGTACTCGGAAGACGCAGACCTGTCTTGGCGGGTATGGATTGCCGGTGGCAAAATTATCGGTGTACCGAAAGCACGTGTCCACCATCGAGGTGCTTCGACCACTAACCCTGCCGGCGGCGAGAAACCTATCGAGTTCCGCACTACCGTAGAGAAACGGTTCCTTACGAACCGGAACGGCCTTTTGATGCTCCTAAAAAATGCCCAACACTTATTGCTTCTATTTGTCCCCATTCAAATCTCCTTTCTCACAGTAGAAAGCATCCTGATAACTCTCTTATTGAGGCAAACGAGCTATTTCCGAAAAGCTTATTTGAACGCGCTGGTGGACTGCTGGCGGCTTCGTCATCACGTGCTAAGAGAGCGCCGGCGGGTCGCCAGATTCCGAAAAAGAGGGGACTTCTGGATGCTTCGGTTCCTTCGACTCCACCCCAATAGGTGGTTCGAAATAAAGCGTCTGTTCACGTTCGGTTTACCGAAGATCGATTCACGTCAGCATTAAATCGAGCATGGGCACACAACGCTGTCCAGTGAACATCAATCCCCAGCGTTTTAAGCACGACCTGGCGGTGTGTTTGAGAGTATATCCGCGCGTGTCAGGTACCCCAATTTTTGGCTTCACCGACAAGCTCGAGCTGATCCGGCTTAGCCTACGCACACTAAAAGAAGCGATGGGCAGCTTGCGCGTGAAACTATGGGCGCTGCTGGATAATTGTCCCACGACCTATCGCGAATTGATCGCGCAGCTTTTCCAAGAACAGATTGTCGAATTCGAAGAGCTACCCGGGATCGGAAACGAGGCCACTTTCGGCAGGCAGATTGAAATACTTTTGCGTCAGGACGAGGCCGAGCTGGTCTACTTTGCCGAGGACGATTACTTGTATCTGCCGGGCGCGCTCGAGCGCGGTATCGCGTTTATGAGGAGGCACCCTGAAGCCGATTTTCTAACGCTGTACGACCACCCCGATTACTATACGCGATACGTTCACAAAATTCGCGGGTTAAAAGCTGTCGAGGAAGGAGTTTGCTGGCGCATGGTTGTCTCGACCTGCCTAACTTTCATGACCCGTAAAAGCGTGTTGTGCGAAACAGCCGGGGTTTTGAGGACATTCACGCGGAAAAACTCCGACCTCGGCGTCTGGTTGGCTTTGACAAAAGTGCGCGCATTCAATCCGTGGGCTTTCTTGCGCAGCTTCAGCGATGGTTTGTTCGTACCCGCATCGCACCTGCGCGCTTGGCGACATGCCTGGCGCTACATACTTTTCGGGCGACGTTGCACACTTTGGGCACCCGAGCCAGCCCTGGCAACGCACATGGAAAGCAAATGCTTGGCGCCAAACGTCGAATGGAGAAAAGTCTGCGAGCAGAAAATTTTATTTCTTCCCAAAACATCGTAACCGCCCACACTTAGCAGAACGAAAAACCAGCTCGGGCTTTAAAGGCCGAAAACAAGAACATAAACTTCTCGGATGGCGGTGCGCCAATGTTCGAGCGCGCGGCGGAACGCGTCCGGGGTCGAAAAACCACAGCGCACGGACACGCGGTAGAACGGTGCCGGGTCGTCCGGCAGAACCGTTTCACCCTCGTAACTCCAACGGCGCAGTATGCCTTCGACCCTCCGCAGTTGACTGTAATTTTCGATAAGCTTGTCAGCGTCCGGCAGCACTCCTGCAGCGCGTGCGCGCTCGAGCGCGCGCAGCGTATGAGCCTCGCGCCAACCGTAC
>JANWZY010000213.1 GCA_025061935.1 Verrucomicrobiia bacterium | reverse complement strand
TAAGTTCACACACGCACATGGGCAATCGCCCCGGATTCCGCCTCTAGTAAGTGACGGTCCGCTCCCACACGCCGGCTGCGGTCATGCCGCAAACGCCTTCAATTACTATCAGAGACGCACGCGAAAGTCGAATATGGAGCTGCCTTTGGTTCGGCGTCGGGTGTCGTTCCAACCATACACCTTTGCAGTTTTTAGGCCCGACTGCGCTGAGGCGCCGGGCTGGTTTCCAGCAGTTTCCGCTGCGCACCTGCTATGGCCGAGCGAGCACATGCTGAATGTACAGGTACATAATCGGCGCGTTGAAAAGCACGCTATCGAGCAGATCAAGCACGCCACCGATGCCCGGCAAAAGGCCGCCCGAGTCTTTCACCCCGGCTTCGCGCTTGAATAGTGACTCGATCAAGTCGCCCGCCACTGCGCCGAGACCGAGCGCCGCGCCCAATACAAGCGCGTCGAGCGTGTCCATACCTGGCAAGTACGGCCCGGCAATCTGTGCGGCCAAAACGCTGGATACCACTGCCACGGCGATCGCGCCGATAAAGCCTTCCCAGGTCTTGGCCGGGCTGATCCGCGGGGCGAGCTTATGCCGCCCTAGCAGTGTGCCAACAAGGTACGCGCCCGTATCGCTCAGCTTCGTAACCACCAGGAAATACAGCAAGTAGTACTTGCCCATGCCGCCTAGGCCGGGGAAAAAGTTTATCCCTTGAATGAAATTCAGCAGCCATGGCACGTAGAGCACGCCCAAGAGCGTGGTCGAAATTGCGGTCAGCCCCGTCTGGTTCAGCCCTGCTATGAGCTGACGGACGCAAAGCCCCAAAACTATGCATGCAAGCACGCCGGTTTGAAAATCCCCGAAGTGGTCCGCACCGGCGCTGCTCAAACATTTGGCGCACGTGCTCCACATTAGCGCGGTCCCGCCAACTACGCCCAACCATTTAAAACACGCCAGGCCGCGCCGCTTGACCAGTCCGTAAAATTCGAGCTGTCCTGCCACGCCTACCGCCGTGATGAGAAGTACAAACAAGCAATTCGCCACGAGCGGGTTCCCGGAAAACACTGCCCCGAGCACTACCGCCCACAGCACGACAAAGCTGGCTACGCGGCGAAGGAAAGTGCTTGCGCGCCGAGCTTGCAGGGCACCCGGCTGCGCTGGCCCGCCAGGCCATTGCCCATTTTGGTTCGATGCGTTCACATGCAAAGTGATTCGTTTCGCTCCGCGCGAATGCTAAGCGTTCACGCGATTGGCGTAAACCCAATACTGGTCCGGGGCTAGGACGGTTCTACCTCAGCCCTGCCGGCCAGCGGAGCGCGCATGTTGTGCGCATGTTTTTATGTGGAGGCGCCAAGGCTCGACCTTGTCAGGGCTAGTTTTGACCGCGCCCGTCAGCATTCACGCGTTCAACCCGAACGCTGTGCAAGAAAACACATACCTGCCGCGCCCGATGAAGACAGCGGCCATACGCAGGCTAGCCGGCCGCAACACACGCGAAATGTGTGTGCTACCCCGCTCACGCACGAACCGCGTGCTGTGCTTTTGTTCTGGCGCCTAGGGGTGATCTGAATTGCTGCAGGCGCGAAACTTGTCGGGCCGTTCTAGTGCTGGCGGGTCATTCGCACCCCGCACGAGCTGCACCTGTGTATCGCGCCTGAGTCATTGCAAGGCTTCCAGGCTGAAGGCTTTCCCCTAGTCAGAATGCACGCACCGGCTAAGAGGACGGCGGCGCTTTCTGAGGGCCCCGTACCTTGAAGTACAACCAGCGGCGGCCGTGGACGGAAGACAGATTGCAGATAATCCGAGGCGAAAACAGCACCGGCGTTCAGCGCTTCGGCCGCGGCGTAAATCTTGGCGTTGGGTGGAGCATGCCCTTTCGGTACGATGCTTCTAACAAACACGAGGCGAACCACGTCCGTATGGCGCGGGCTGGTGCGCACCGCGCCGAAGCCCGGTGTTAGTGCAAAAGGTGCTACTCGAATGCGCTGCCCAATATTGCGAGTACCGGTGGCCTGGCGGAAGTCTTCTTCAGCCCGGGTGAAAATTTGCACACGCTACAGTGCTTCCTCTGCGTGGTACGAGCTGCGGACAAGCGGGCCGCTAGCAACGTAGATGAACCCCAGGCGTTCTGCGAGCCTAGCGTACTTTGCAAATTCCTCAGGCGTAACAAACCTGTGTATCGGCAGGTTCTGCGGCGTCGGTTGGAGATACTGGCCTAGTGTGACAGCATCACATCCTGCTGTGCGGAGGTCTTGCAGCGTTTCAATCACTTCGGTCTCGTTTTCACCAAGCCCGAGCATCAGGCCAGATTTGACCAGCAGCCGCCTGGGGCCGCGCGCTCTAGCAAACTGCAGCACGTGAAGTGACCTGTCGTAACAGGCCTTTGACCGCACGCTCGGGGTGAGTCTGCGCACTGTCTCGAGGTTATGGTTGAACACGTCCGGCGCCGCATCTAGCACGGTCTGGATAGCCGCTTCTGACCCCCCGAAGTCGGGGGTCAGTACCTCTATCGTCGCTTGCGGATTGAGCGCGCGTACGGCGCGAATTACCTCGGCGAAGTGCGCGGCTCCGCCGTCGGGCAAGTCGTCACGCGTGACCGAGGTGATGACCACATGCCCCAGTTGCATGCGGCGCGCGGCTTCTGCCACGCGGCTGGGCTCGGCCGGGTCAAGAGGCTCGGGCGTGCCGTGCTGCACGGCGCAGAACCGGCACGAGCGCGTGCAGCGGTTGCCGCAGATCAGGAATGTTGCGGTGCCGCGGCCCCAGCACTCGGCGCGGTTCGGGCACCGCGCGCTTTCGCAGACGGTATGCAGCTTAAGCCCCCTTAGCACGGACTCGACGTGGCCGAACGCCTCGCCGGCATATAATCGTGTGCGCAGCCAATGCGGGAACCGGCGGTGTCGCGCGGCGTCGGCGCGGTCGGCTGCGCAGGGAGAATTAATTAGCGCGCTGACGCTGCCGGTGCCGGCAGTGCACGCATGCAATGCGTCGGGTTTGGGGTCCCTACCCACGCCCGGATGTGAGTTTGTTCCAGAATTGTTCAAGTTCATCCGGTCCGAAGTCGGCAAGTACTTTGCCGTCCACATCAATGACGGGCGCGCGTGTTTGCCCGGACAGTTTGACCATTTCCTCAAATGCGCCGGGATCGGCTATCACGTCAATGGCGGTGTATGTCACCCCATGCTTGTTCAGCCACTCCATGGCCATTTTGCACCATGGGCAATACGGCTTGATGTAAAGTTTGACCTGCTTCGGTTGCACGTCAGAAGTTGCGTTGTTCAGGCAAGTTTTGCAAATGCGATTTATTGCGGTGCCAGGCTCCAGCCTATTCGCGAGCGCCGTGCGCGGGTAACGGCGCCGCGGCGGCGGCGCCCAGTAGGTGGAACCAGTTTCATTAGCTTGACCGTGCACGAATTCGGTTTGCCGGACGCCGAGATAGCACCTCGGGTCTTATTGCGCTTGTGCGCAACAGGTTATATGGAGCGGGATTTGTGGAGTCTCCACGCCCAAGCACGGTTCCTGAGGGTCTATGGCGCGTTAAAAATCATGCCGCCGGGTGAGCTTTCATCGGTTCGGTGCCGGATTCCGAGGGATTGGATGAAGTCACCGGCCCGAGCTGGAGCCGTGCCTGCGCGCGGGTAGCAAGGGCCAGCACGGTCACGGCCGCTGCAGCTTTGCGCTCGGCTTCCTGAATCCGCGCGAATTCGCCGTACACTTCTGCGCTGACGGGTTCGTCGCGCGGGGGCAGCTCCTGGCCTTGAGCCGCGCGCATCGCCAACAATATGTCGTGGCAGTTGATCGCATCGAGTGCGCGCGCGGGCATGAACGCTGGCTCTGCCCCAGCGGTTTCGACTACAAGTTTTGCTGCTAGCAGCGGCTGGAGCACCTGCTGCACAAGCCGTGCAGGTACGCCCAGTGCGTTTGATAGCTCGGTAAGCGTTGGAGGCGCGGCACCGGTCTGGAACCTTTGGCCGATCAGCGTCATGACCCGCAGCGCGATGAATTCGCGGCCGCGTTGGTTTATGCTCTCGGCAAGTTTGTCTTGCACGTATCCGTGCCTGTTCTGATAGGCGTATGCGACCTGCGCGCCCAAAAGCAGGATAAGCCATGCGAGGTACAGCCCGACCATGAACACCGGCACAAGCCCGAGGCTGCCATAAATTTTGCTTTGGGTGACAACCCGTGACACGTACAGGAATCCGAACACACTGTTTAGATGCAGCAGTGTGCCCGCTACAATGCCGCCTACGAGCGCGGCGGTCCAGTGCACTTTGGTGTTCGGTGTCAGTTGGTAGAACAGCGCGAACGCGAGCCACAAAAGTGCCATTGGGAGAAGCTTGAACGCCAGTTCCCCCACAATGGGCATAGCGGTAATGAGGCGTTTGGTCATCTCGAAGTATGGCCCGCCGGCCATGGCGACGGCGCTTATGATGAGTACCGGCCCGAGTGTGATCGCGGCCCAGTATTGGACAATGCGTAGAGGCCAGCTCCGGCGCCGCGTTACGCCCCAGATGTCGTTAATTGTCATTTCGACGCGGTTCAGCAACGAGATTGCCATAAAAATCAGGAACGCCGTGCCCGTGACGCCGAGCGCACCGCTCCGCGTGTTTTGAATGAATTCGTTGATGCGCCGCGCTATTTCTTTGCGTGCTGCGATCACCTCGGCCTGATCCACTATAACAGCGGCCGTCGGCGGTGGTGTCGGCGCCATGCCGGCCGGCGCAGGGCTTATCTCCGGATCAACATCTGCGCTTGTGCCGCGCGTGCCGCCCGCGCCGGACACAGGCTGGTTCGAGAGCATAAGTTGTGACTCGACGAACCCGATCACTTTAGGTTGGGGCCCGTTTTGGTGGCGAATGACCACAGCCGGCGGGGTCAGACTATGCACAAGTTTTTCGATAAACCGTTCGATGCGCTCTTCGCCTTCGCGCTTGAGCAAGCTGCTGGTTACGCCCAGTGCGACAGCAAGCAGCGGTATCAGGGCCAGGAGCGTCGCGTACGACAGCGCCGCAGCGCGCGCC
>JANWZY010000212.1 GCA_025061935.1 Verrucomicrobiia bacterium | reverse complement strand
CGGTCGGCGCCACAGTAGCCCATTTGTAACGTATTACCGCCCGCACCGCCGGACACAATGGCGGCAGCTTGTTCGGGTCTGTAAAGTTCACGTCGAAGCTCCAGTTGCGTGTCGGCACACCATAAACGTTTCCCTGCGTTCCCGGTGCTTTCCAGCGGTTCGTTGCAACTTTGCTGGGAAACATCACCACCATTGAGCCATTGTAGGTAAAGGTTTTACCGCTCCAATTTTCGAGGAACCGCGGGAAGTTTTCCAACCCGCCGCTATAGTTGGTCCCCACTGTTTCGACTATGCCAGCCAAAAAAGCGGCATTTACAGTGGTGTCAGAAGCGATACGGGAGGAAAGGTCCTTGGCGCTGTTGCTGTCATTCCAACCGGTGGAGAGCACAGTAATCGCGTCGGCTATTAACGCAGCGGGCTTCGTGTTTGCCGTGTTGGTCGTGCCCAACGAAGCGCCGGACGCATTGTAATGGCCCTGTACATAAAGCGGGTTCGGTGTGACCACCGTTAAGCCCGAGGGTGGCAGAACTGCGCCGTTAACAAGCCGTACGGCTGGCATTGTCGAGGATGTGTGCGGCCTGAGGTCAGCCACGTAAATCGAGTTTATTTCGCGGTTCTGCTTGGCCTGGATATGGTTGCGTATCGCATTTTTATTCGTAGCCCACTCCCAGAACTTGAACACATTTATTTCGGTTAAGAGCACTGTCTTGTTTTCGCGCTGATCGAAGAACGTCTTGTTTGTGTTAATCCAACTACTTGCCTCTTGCCAGGGAATATTTGCGCCGGTCCCAGGCGACATGCTACCACCTCGCACAGAAACCCTGTCGGTGGTTACCTCCACAACCACATCGCATAGGTTGTAGAATCGTTGCGACTCCAGCACACTGTTATTTGCACTCCCGCTTCTCGGTACTTCAAGCAGCTCCCTTACTGCATCAGGCGAATTATTCGTTCCGATCGGCAGGTTCAGGGCGGAAACGCCCTGCTCTCTTCCAACTTTGTACGAAGGCACACCCATTGACCTACTAGGATTGTCTTTTCTATAGTGGTAAATTGTCCCCACCGAGGTGACCCAGTCGTCAAATTGAAGCTGTGCACCCTGCTCAGGCGCGGCATACAGGTCCCGGTTCGAATGGACCCTGCCACGGATGGTCATGTTCGCCCCGGGTAGTACTTCGAGGTCGATGTTGTAGAAGACCGCAAACTGGAACACAGGCACTACGGCAAACTGAACATCTTGGTACACCCCCGCTTCTGCGTTTGCAACCACGTCCTCTGCATTCGCGCGAATGCGGAATGTGGCGGCGTAACCCTTCAGACCCCTGTACAAAGACAACAACGGCGTGTTGGGCGCCCAGGGCTGAATCATTTCAACGAAGACCTCGTCGCGAGCGCCCCGGCCGTTGTTAAACCTGTAAAAACCCCATTTGGGGTGCTCTGAAACCAGCGGAACGCGCCGTTTGTATGATGGCATGTTATTGCCAAGAACCACAGCACCCTCGGTCGTGAAGTCGGCCGCCATCTTCGAAAGCGTTTTTTCAGTGGCCGCCTCCGCCGCGAGCACCGCGTTCTGGTACGCAATGTTGCGGTTAATGAGCCGCGCGTTGGCGCTGGTCCAATTCAGCACACCGCCAACGATGGCAATTGCCACGCCACCCAAAACCAACACAATAACCAGCGCCATCCCGCGTTTCGACCCGCACTTGCGCAGTTTTGCCAGCTTCATAACAGCCTCCTCTTCTTATGCGACCGTTATTCGACCGTACGCCGTGCAACTTTGGTCCGCACCTGGTAAAAGTCGAACAATCCGCCCTGGCCGATTGCTGCGCTCGGGAACACAAGCTTGTTGAACTGCAATGTTACACCGACCACGCGCTTGTCGTTGGAGTTAGTCAAGATCGTCCCTTTGAAATCTTCCACACTGAAGACCAGCCGGTTCGTTATGCCCTCGACAAGTTTGCGCGGATTCGGATCATCGCTTGCCACGCGCTTGATGGTGTAGTCGGAAGCGTCCCAGTAGTATCTGATCCACACATTCGTGTTCGTCTTGTTCGGGTATATCATCACTGCGTTGCCGACCAACGGCTGGTTCGTGCCCGGCGCAACGAAAGACGTTCTTGACCCTTGACCCACCTTCACATCCCCGCTGTGGCGCAAGTCGGATATGAGCTTCGAGATCACATCTCGCGCCTGGTCACTTGCGCCGAGTTTTACAGCAGTGATGTGATTCATCCGAATCGAGAAAATGTGCAGCGTCAGGAACGCCGCCAGGCAAAGCGTAAGCAGGGCCATCGTTACCATGACCTCAGGCAGCGTAAGCGCCGCCCGCCCTCTACGAGCATTTGAATTGGTCAAGCGCATCTTCATTTGTCCGGCGCGCGATACGTTAAGGCTGAATTTGTGTAAAGCCGCCCCTTAAACGACCAGACCACATCCGCTACGATTAGCCTTAGGGGCGGGTTCGTCGAAATTGTGTTAATCGTGAGGTACGTTGTGGCAAACAGATAGTTCGTGCCTCTAAACGGCACATCAACCAATTCGACGACAGGCGGGAAATTGCTCTCGACCACCTGGTCCACGGGCGGCCACGATTGCGTGTCCCATTTGGCCGCGCGCGTCTGTTCTATACGCTGCCACGCCAGCGACTGCGCTGCAAACGAGAGCGCGGACCACTCAGCCCTGTTCGCGCTCTGGATATACGAAAGGACCACGCCGCCAAACATCAGCGTGCCCAACGCGATCGAGACCACCACCTCGGTCAGCGACATGCCAAGGCAAGACGTCCGCGCCAGGCGCAAAGCGCGCATCCTGCGACACCCACCTGACCTTGGAATGCCTCCTTTCAGTCTCATACGCTTTGAACAGTCTGTTCGGCCCCGGGAATTCTCCTTTACTCCTCGCGAGTCAACTTAGGCGCCGTCTACGAATCTTGTCAACGGCCAGTGGCCAGAAAACCCCCGCCAATTATTACTTACGCGCTTGTCGGGTGTTTACCGTAGGTAATCCAACGGACTCGGCGCACCACATCGCCCACTGAAGCGCGTTTTCCGTAAGTCAAATAAGCCCGAGCTTGCACCTGCACTTATTGGAGAAAATACCGATGCGCCGTAGCACCTTTTTGGTTAGCACGGCGTTGGACTCGGACGTACGCCAGGCGTCGGTGAAGTAACAAACACATTGCCCGACGCGAGTGGCGATTGCATCAGATGATCTGCGCGCGAAGATTGTTCTCGAAAGGTTGGTACCGGTCTAGAACATCGCTGCTCGCCGAGTTAGAATCCCCTGCAATTGTGCTGGGCGGCAACGGTGCTGGGCGGCAACATCCGGGCACCGGTTTCCTACGGCGACGGCCGTAACGCGTGTTTCAACCAGGCCCGCGCATTTTGCAAACTGTGTTTTGGAGCGGCCGGGTCCGCACCGGCAAAGTTTGGTATCGTTCAGAGAAATAACCGGCCTACTCGGGCAGGCTGATTACCTCCACTTTCCTGTCCCATTCCCCGAGTCCTGTAGGTTCGATTAAACTGGCCCACTTGCCTGACCAAACCGACGCAGAGGGCGCCCGTTGTGCCGGCCATTAAACTACCCCCTGTTCACTCTGGTCGAGGTTACCAGGCCTGGTCGAAGACGCGCTTGACAGCCGCTTAAATAGCCCCCAAATAATCAGCCATGCACGGGAAGGCTAAGAGGCCGTTCCGTTGCGCAGAACGACAACTCGACATCGTGCATGAAAAGCAGGTCCAAAATCACCCCAAAGTTCCCTGCGCTCGTATTGTGCGGGTTGATGCTGCACCTGGGCACCACCAGCGGGCAGACGCTCACGCGTGACGCCTCTTCCATTTCAACGGATGACCTGGTGCTGACACCGCCGCCGGGTTTGCGGGACGCTTATACCTTACCGGAAGCCGCAGTGTGGCGTCCGTTAAACACAGCGCGCGGTTTCCCGAATAGAACAGAGAGTCTGATTTATGCGACGGCTGAGTCGGTCGCTGGGGGCGGAAATGAGAGCGAGGCCGGGAAAGTACCGGCCTACCGGCCGTTCACGTTCGGGGTCGAGGCCGGCACAACAGGTCCGGGGGTTGTCGGTAGCTGGCGGTTCCTGGGCCACCTCGGGTTGAGAGCGGGGCTGCACTATTTCAGTTACTCCGCAGACGACATCGAAATCGAAGGAATCAATTTCGGGGCTGACCTGCGGCTAATGTGGATGCCAGTAGCGTTGGACTTGTACCCGTCTAAGAGCAGTTCGTTCCGGTTCACTCTTGGTGCTGTGCTGAACCGTAACGAGTTCGAAGGGTCGGCCAGGGCCAGGGACAACGGGCAAACGATCGAAATAGGTGAGAGCATATACGACCTTCAAGACATAGGAGGCCTGTCGCTCGAACTCGATCAGCAGACCGTTTGTCCTTACATGGCCATTGGCGGGAATCTGTACCTAGGCCGCGCCAAACGCTGGTCGCTCATGGGCGAGCTTGGAGTAATCTACACCGACAGCCCCGAGGTGCGTCTGGCACCGGGGGTGCCAGGAAGCGTTAGCGAGGCTGATCTAAGGGCAGAGATCCAGGAAATCGAAGACGTAGCGAAAAATTTCAAATTTTGGCCGGTGATTAAGTTCGGCCTTTGTTTCTCATTTTAGGGCACGGGACAAAGCGCCTTTGGGCGTTGCCGGCGCCCATAAAATTCGGGCTGAGCTTCAATGAGAGATTGGAGTCCGCTCTTGGTGCAGAATAGGCTGGCCGCGCAAGCGTCTCGAACAGGTTCTAGCCCGAGTAGCCATTAACCATCCCAAGACCTTTTTGTTTCGCCCAAATCTGGGGCAATCCACTGTGCCGTGCGGACGGAGGCCAGCTACAACCGCAAGTTGGCTCAACCAAAGCGCCTTAGGGACCGATAGGTACCGCAGCCATTAGATACCGCGCACGCATCGAAGCATGGAAAGCTCCAGTGCAACCGGCTAGTATTTTGCAAATGGTTCGCTGTATGACACCGCGCGAGCGCGTGTTGACCGCACTTGAGCACAGTGTGCCGGATCGTGTGCCGATCGATTTCGGCGGCGGGCAAACCGGCATACAT
>JANWZY010000211.1 GCA_025061935.1 Verrucomicrobiia bacterium | reverse complement strand
CCGCGTTTTTACAAACGCAGCTACAAAAGCGCGTAGCTGCGCTCGTCAGAGCGCAGACCGCTTTGTGCGGGAGCTGGCTTTTCCCGCGTTTTTGACAAACGCAGCTACAAGAACCGCGTAGTTGCGTTCGTTAGAGCGCGGATGGAGGGTGAAAGCCGGTTTTTTTCCGCGTTTTTTCAAGGGGGCTATGGTTAGGAAAGTTGGGGCACCGCGTGGTAACCGTGCGGGTCAAAGAATGAAGCGGTCCGAGCCAAAACGTGTGCATACAAAGGCTGCTCGCCCACTTAAGCGTGTCAAAACACCCCCATTGTGTCGAGCACGGCCTTGATGCGCGGGACTTCGTGTGTGCGGAACAGGTCGGTCCGGCCCAAAGCAGCCAACACGGCGAAGAACGGCTCGGCGCACCGGACTTCTTCACCAAAGTACTCGAATGCATGCGGGAGGGCGTTGCAGATCGGATACCCGAGCGTGCGCAGCCTGAACGCGTTCAGGAAAATGTTCATCTGGTACCGCACACGCAGTGCGCTGTCTTGGAGGTTCCGGTAATAGAAGCCCAGGCCCGGATCGAAAATGATTTTGGTCACGCCGCAATTTCGTGCCAGCTCGATTTCGCGAGTGAAATATGCGCGCATTGATTCGATCGTGTCCGTGCCCGGATCGAAATTGCCGACTTCGCGCACGTTCCTGCCCTGCACATAGCAAATGATGACCGCCGCGTCGTGCGCCGCTGCGATGCGATAAAGCTCCGGTCCGTGCTCCGTCCCGGTTATGTTCAACACGTTGGCGCCCGCCTCGAGGCACGCGCGCGCAATTGAGGGCTGGTAGGTCTCGACCGAGACGAGCACGCCGGCGTCGCGCAGCGCACGCACGACCGGGATCAAACGGCTGGTTTGCAGCGCTTCATCTAGCCGGGCCGCGTGTAGCAACGTTGACTCGGCGCCAATGTCCACCAGGTCCGCGCCTTGGGCGACCATGACCTTGGCCCGGCGCACCGCGCTTTCTGTGGTCAGGCACACGCTTTCGCGGTACCACGAGTCTGGCGAAAGGTTGATCACGCCCATGATGGCCGGGCGCTTGTTGAATTCGAAGAGCCGCGCCCCGATCCGGAACTCGGCAACCGTGGCGTGAAACGACTCGGAATGGGTCTGGTACAGCCTGGCCAGTTGTTCGAGCGTGAGCACGTGTACAAAAATCCGCCAATTGGAAATGCAGTTGCTGGCACGCCCGGCGCGATTCGAACGCGCGACCCTCTGCTTAGAAGGCAGATGCTCTGTCCAGCTGAGCTACGGGCGCAGCACCAACCAAAACTAACTGGCAACTGCAAGCTGCGCAAGCGCGCCTTCTACGCAGCGGTCGTTTGCGGTCGTACAGTTGGGGAAAAGGAAAACCCCGAGCTCGGATTTTGGCCTGGTCAGGGCCGCGTTTTGACAAACGCAGCTACGAGAATCGGGACTGCTGTAGCCGCGCTCGTCAGAGCGCGGGGCGACCTCGGTTGCGAGCCGGCTTTACCGCGTTTTGACAAACGCAGGTACGGGAAAGAAGGGTTATTCGTAGCTGCGCTCGTTAGAGCGCGGAGGTTTTGTAGGAATTGGTTTTTCCGCGTTTTGACAAACGCGGCTACGAAAGGGCACGTAGCTTCGGGCGGGTTTTCAAAGGCACGGCCAGGCCTCGCATTTGGCCGTGAAGTGGCGGTCACCGTGCACGTTGTCCACGCGCGCCACTGCCGGCCAAAACTTGAACTGCCGCGTCCATGGAGCCGGGAACGCAGCTTGCTCGCGTGAATACGGATGCGGCCAGTCAGCGGCGGCGATCATGTCGGCCGTATGCGGGGCGTTTTTCAAAGGGTTATCGAGCTTGTCCATCCTGCCTTCTTCGATGGCCTTGATCTCGGCGTGAATTGCGATGAGCGCGTCGCAGAACCTGTCCAGCTCCGCTTTCGACTCGCTCTCGGTCGGTTCGACCATGAGCGTGCCGGGCACAGGCCACGACATTGTGGGGGCATGGAACCCGTAATCCATCAGCCGCTTGGCAACGTCTTCGACCTCGATGCCCGCGCGCGCTTTGCATTGTCGGAAATCAAGTATGCACTCATGCGCGACCAGGCCGTTTGGGCCGCGGTACACGGTCGGGAAAAAGTCGCGCAACCTGTGCGCCACGTAGTTCGCGTTTAGCACGGCGACTTTGCTGGCGCGGGTCAATCCTTCACCGCCCATCATCGCGATGTACATCCATGCAATCGTCAGAATGCTCGCGCTGCCCCATTGCGCCGAGGTGAGCGTGCCGATGCCTGTCCGGTCTGGCCCGGGCAGGAACCGCGCCAGGTGCGCCGCGACTGTGATCGGGCCGGCGCCCGGCCCACCGCCACCGTGCGGTATGCCAAATGTCTTGTGCAGGTTCAAATGGCACACGTCCGCGCCGAGTTCGCCCGGGCGGCACAACCCCACCATCGCGTTCAGGTTTGCGCCGTCCATGTAAACCTGACCGCCGTGCTCATGCACAACGTCGCAGATTTTGCGGATGTGCGGCTCGAACACGCCATGTGTCGAGGGATAGGTGATCATGATCGCTGCGAGCCGGTCGGAGTGGAGCCGCGCTTTGGCGCGCAAGTCGTCCATGTCAACATTGCCGCATGAGTCGCATGCGACAGGCACGACCTGCATACCTGCCAGAGCCGCGCTGGCCGGGTTTGTCCCATGCGCGGAGGTGGGGATCAAGCACACGTTCCGGTGCGTCTGGCCGCGTTCGATATGGTGCCGCCGGATGACGAGCAGTCCGGCCAGTTCGCCTTGCGAGCCTGCGTTCGGCTGGAGCCAAACGGCTGCCATGCCTGTGATTTCAGCGAGCCAATGTTCCAATTCCCTGAATAGCCGCTGGTACCCGCGCGCCTGGTCTTGTGGCACGAACGGATGCACGTCGGCCACCTCGGGCCACGTCAACGGTAACATGCTCGCCGCAGAGTTGAGCTTCATCGTGCATGAGCCGAGCGGGATCATCGAGGTGCACAGCGAGATGTCACGTGATTCCAACCGCTTCAAGAACCGCATCATCTCAAGCTCGGTGTGATACCGATTGAACACTGGCGCGGTGAGAAACGCCGACGCGCGCATTGGCAGTGCTGGCGCGGGCCTGCCGTTCCCCCTGCCTATGAGCCGGGCCAATTTTTCCACGTCCGCTTCGGTAGTGGTTTCGTCCAGCGCGACACCAATTGTGCCGTCGCCGAAGTCGCGCACGTTCACATCTGCAGGCCGTTTGGCGCGGATCCGGAGCGTGTCGAAGAACGGCGCCTCGCCGACCCAGTCTACTTGCTCGGCCAGGCGGCGGGTCAACCGATGAATTCGCTCTGCGATTCGTTTAAGTCCTTCTGGCCCGTGCCAGACCGCGTACATTGCGGCGAGCACAGCGGGCAGCACCTGCGCGGTGCAAATGTTGCTTGTGGCTTTTTCGCGCCGAATATGCTGCTCGCGCGTTTGCAGCGCCAGGCGCAATGCGGGCTGGCCGCGCGCGTCGCGTGACACGCCGACCAACCTGCCCGGCATTTGGCGCTTGAACGCATCGCGCGTGGCAAGGAACGCGGGGTGCGGCCCGCCGTAGCCGAGCGGCACACCGAACCGCTGCGCGCTACCAACAACGATGTCAGCGCCGAACTCGCCCGGCGGCTTGATCAGCGTCAGCGCGAGCAAATCCGTGGCCACGACCAGCAGCGCCGGGCGCGTGTGCAATTCACCTGCCAAACCGGCAAAATCGTGAATCTGGCCGTCTGTGGCCGGGTACTGCACCAGCGCGCCGAACACGGCGTCGTGGAGCTGAAACTTGCGGTGGTTTTCAACCACAACGCGGATGCCCAGCGGCTCGGCGCGCGTATGCAGTACCGCAATCGTCTGGGGGTGGCAACCATCTGATACCAGAAACGTATTGGCGCGCGCATCGGTGCGGAGCCGGTGGCACATCAGCATTGCCTCAGCGGCGGCTGAAGCTTCGTCAAGCAACGACGCATTGGCCACGTCCATATGCGTCAGTTCTGCCACCATGACCTGGAACAGAAACAGCGCTTCGAGCCTGCCTTGCGAAATTTCCGATTGATACGGTGTGTAGGGGGTGTACCAAGCCGGGTTTTCCAAGATGCACCTGCGCAGCACTGGTGGTGTCAACGTGCCGTAGAACCCTTGGCCGATGTAAGTCGGGCGCGGCCTGTTTTCGGACATTATGGCTTTTAACTCCGCCAGCGCCTCGTGTTCGGTACGGGCGCGTGGCAGGTTCAGCGGCTGCAGCGTGCGGAGCGCCGGCGGGATCGCCGCGTCAATCAATGCATCGAGCGACTCGAAGCCCAGCGCAGCGAGCATTTCGCGTTGCTCGGCGTCGCTGGGGCCGATATGGCGGCAAGCGAAAGGCTCGGCAGGATGCATCATTTAGCGCCGATGTGCGCCGCGTATTGCGCGGCTGTAAGCAACGACTCGATCTCGGCGGGATTGGTCAGCCGCACCCGGTACAGCCAGCCTTTGCCGTAGGGGTCCTGGTTGACCAGTTGCGGCGCGTTTTCAAGTTCGGTGTTGACCGCAATGACTTCACCGCTGACGGGTGCGTAAATGTCGCTTGCGGTTTTCACGCTCTCGACTACGGCGCACTCCTTGTTTGCCTCAACGAGCTTGCCTGGTGGGGGTAGTTCCACAAACACGATATCTGTCAACTCGCGCTGTGCATGGTCAGTTATGCCGACCACGGCCTCGGCGCCCTCGACGCGCACCCATTCGTGCGACTTCGTGTACCTGAGCTGTTCAGGGATGTTCATTTTCTGTTCTGCAACAACGGTTTTGGTTTAACCACGGCCGGGTACGACCGCCCGCGAATTTCGATCTCGAGCCGTGTGCCCGGCGCTGCAAAAGCCGGCGCAACGTAGCCCATTCCGATCCCTGCGCCAAGTGCGGGCGAAAACGAGCCGCTGGTGACCGTGCCCACTGCGCGGCCCTGGGCAGAGATCGTGCAGCCTGCGCGCGGCAACGGCGCTTTGGCGTCCATGCAAAACGCGATCAGTTGACGCGCCACGCAAGTTTGCCGTTGCGCGCGCAGGCGGCT
>JANWZY010000210.1 GCA_025061935.1 Verrucomicrobiia bacterium | reverse complement strand
CGGGACGGCGCTAATTTGCGTCTCGGTTAACACCGGTTCTTTGGTGTCCGGCGCGGGCGGTGCGAGGCGGCGCAGCGTGCCGGCACCGGTAAGTTTGGCCCCGGTGATCTTGAGTCTGAGCGACTGTTCAGCATCCGTCGGGTTCAGGACGGCCACAGTAAGCGCGGCGCGGTCTTTCGCCCATGCAGCAACCACGTCGAGTGGAAAGGTGTCGCTGCCTGCGTTGACGCGTGGCTGTTCGGCGCCGAACGGCGCGGTGGGTTTGGGCTGGGGCGCATCACCTGTGACTGCGACCGGGACAGCGCCGAAGTATCGCGAGTATAGCATGAACACGAGGCCGTTCGCGTTGAGCGTTACGTTCGTTCCGTCGGTTTTGAGCAGCGCAGTTGCGAATGTGTAATTTGCCATTTTGATCAGCTCCGAGTGCCTGATCATTTCGTGCAATGCCCACGCGATGGCTGGGTAGGTCGGGTATTTGTACGTGCCCGCGTAAGCCCATTCGCTGATTGCCAGCGGTTTGGGTTCTTTGGCCAGGCGCGGGAACAGGCGCTCGTAGTCCTTGTAATGCTCGTATTTGATCCGGACATGGTTGGCCGGGCGGCGCATCCAGTCTGTGACCGGCTCGTTCGGGTCGTTCGGGACTTGCTTGCCCTGGGCCAGGTCGAAATGCGTGCCGGCGTAGTTGTAGAAATGCTCGCTGAGCATGTCGAAGTGGTCGAAACAGTTGGACAGGAGCATGCCGGTCCAGTCTGCGCGGGAGAAATATTCGGGCACAAGGTTGGTGCCGAAGCTCAACGACTCGCGCGAGCCGATCATGGTGTCAGGCATTGCGCCGCTGGCCAGAAGTGTGATTGACGGGTCAACTTTGCGCATCGCTTTGGCGAACTGGTTGTGTTTGAAGGCGAAGTCCTCGGGTTTCATCGCGCCGAACTGGTAGGTGAACCCCCACATTTCGTTGCCGATGCCCCAGAATTTCACCCGGTACGGCTCTGGATGGCCGTTGGCTGCGCGCAGCGCGCCCATGGGCGTGTTTGTGGTGCCGTTGGCGTATTCGACGTATTGCGCCGCCGACCATGCGTCGCCCAGGCCGGCATTGACGGTGATGTACGGCTCGACTTCGAGCAGTTTGCAAAGGGTCATGAACTCATCGGTGCCAATGTCGTTCGGTTGCATGGCGCGCCAGACCGGGTCCCATGTGGGCGGGCGCTTGTCCGGGTCGCCGATCGCGTCACGCCACTCATGAGCCGAGACGAAGTTGCCGCCCGGGAACCTGTACACGCCGGCGCGGATTTGCTTCAGCGCTGCAATCGCCTCGGGCTTGAACCCGAACAGGTTGTTCGAGGGCATGAGCGAGACGGCGCCCACCTTGAACCAGCCCGAGCCGCGCCCGACAATCTCGAATCTGGCCGGGCCGGACTCAGGCGCAACAAACGAGAAGGTGAACTTCTGGAAGTTTGTGCTCAGCGGTGTGGTTTCAGAGAGGGGCACCACCAGCCCGGCCTTTTCGCTTCCCGCCGCGTCCAGCCACCTGACTGCTAGAAACACCTTCGCCCCGGACGCACCGGCCAAGTGGATTCGGCCATTGTACGCAGTGCCCTTGACGAAACTCACACCTTTCTGGCAGATGCCCCGAGGCTCGTCCCCGGCAGGTTTGACCAACGGACTGTGCTCGCCCACAAACGGATTGTTTGTGTCCATCACGACCGCGTCCGCCGGACCGATCGGGTTCCAGCGCCCGCGGCCGACTCCGCGCTGACGTCTGGCCGGACCGCCATCGGCACGGGCCTGGAGTCCGGCCTCATCCGGCGACTCGGGCGCGACCGGGAAGTAAAACTTCCGGTCATCGAGCAATTCAGCCCACAGCGCTCTGTACATTATGTTCCCGATGTGCTCGATGAACTGGCCGTAAATGTATGGCGAGATGTGCGCCCCTTCTTTTGCCGCATCAACTGTGGCATTTGGGGCTGCATTTGTTAGAGCGGTCATTACAAGGCTCGCGCATACAAAGAGGATTTGTGTCGGTTCCCGTTTCATTTTACGGGACTGGTTTGAAAGTTTGTGGTTCAAAGTCCAGCGCATAATTTTCGGTCCTTTAGTTAGACAACCCGGCGCCTCGACTCTAATTTTAGAAAAGGGGCCGTGCCAAGATACGGGGGCGCGAGTAATGTCCGCAGCCATATGCGAGCAAAAGGGTTTTCCCCGTATCAAGTTGATGGAATGGCATGTTCTGGACCACACGAAGATATGTTGTGCCAGGCCACTCATTTGGTTTTTAACTTCAACACCGTGACTGAATAAGGCGGTATTGAATGAGTGAAATTGGTATTCAACCCTGAAATTTTTTCTTTGCGTGGGACTATCTTCCTTGGGTTGTCAATTGTGTTCGTGTCCGGGAGCGATTCACCAGCAACTACCACAGCCTCACCGCGAGGCATAACTTTTCTTACACCTTTAATTTGGATGTTAATCGGTATAGCAGAACCGGTGGTATTGACCACCTTGACGTAAATTACACCGGATTTGCTATCGCGCGTGGCGCTAAAGAAAAGTTCCCGAACTTCCTGTGGCGGTGGTGGCGAACCCCCTCGTCGGGCTCTGGGTTGCCACATGCGTGTCGGGATGTTTTCCGAATCCGTGGCTAGCACTTCATCTCCACGCATGGAGCTAAACATCTTTTGCACATAATACGCCGGGGAGCCGTAGGCACTAAGCGCGTCGTATCCAATGAGGTCCGAGGCCCATTGCATTGAACGATTCGACCCGGTTAGTTGGCTTACGTTGACGAAGAGCGGCGCATAGCAGTGCATGACCACGATGTCGGCATTGCGCTCGAGGCCTGTCATCCATGCTGCATCGCCGAGCGCGCCAGCCATGTTCGGCGTGGGCGAACCGACGCGCGTGGCCCATTCGCCGACAAAGACCTTTGGTTTTTCGGCGCGTGGATGCGAATCGTAATGCGCAGCGCTGGCCATGGCCTCCTCCATCGAGCTGAAATAAAAATGATCATCAACCAGGTCAGGAGTGCGCGAATTTACCCGCATTGTGGATATGATCTGGAGATGTGGATACTTTGCCTTGATGGCGTCGTAAAATTGCGCGAACCTTGCTTCATAGCTACCGCTGCGGTCGAAAAAGTCCTCGTTGCCAATTTCGACGTATCGGAGTGGGAACGGCTGCGGGTGGCCATGCCGAGCACGTTGGGCGCCCCATTTGGTAGTTTTTGGATCGCCAATAATGTATTCGATTTCGTCAAGGGCGTCCTGCACGTAAGGTTCCAGGTCAGGCCCAGGTTTGACGTACTGTTGGCGCAGTGAGTAACCCGCATACACACCCAGTACAGGTTCCATGCCCAGGTCTTTACACCAAAGCAGGAACTCGAGCAGACCCATGCCGTCTGTGGACCAGTACCCCCATGGGCTGCGGTGGCCAGGCCGTTCCTCGACCGGGCCGATAGTTTCCTTCCAATTAAAGCGTTCCTCAATTACATTGCCTTCCAGATAATTCCCGCCAGGGAAACGTAAAAACTTAGGCTCCAGTTCGGCCAGTAAATGCATGATGTCCGGGCGTAGGCCATTGGGGCGATTGCGATATGTGGGCGGGAAAAGTGATACATTCTGGAACCACGCTGTACCGGGTCCACTGAGTGTTACGACAAACCGACCGTCTTTGGACGGGTTCACCCGACGAGTCTTTAATTTCACCGTGTACTTTTGCCACTTACTCGTGATTTGGGGGATTACAGCCTGCGCATACCTCCTTTTGCCATCTACACTTTCAATGGCTAGCGTGACTGGCCCACGGTAATTCTCGCTTTTGGCCCAGAACGAAGCGCGGTAGGTTGTGTTTGGCCGTACCGGAATTCCCCAGTAACCGCCATTAGCGATGCCTGCAGGCGCAGTCTTCGAAGCATGGATAATATCCACTCGCAGGCTCAAATCCAAAGCCTTGTTTAAAGGCTGGTTTGTATCGAGCGTGATGTTCGCCTCGCCGACTACATCCCAGAATAGGGGCCTTTGCGGGCTAGCCTTGAACGTGCGGTTTCTGATCAACTCTGCGTACAACCCGCCCTCGTACGAAAAGTTGATTTCCTCGGTCATCAAACCGTAGAAATTCGAGTTTACGCGGGCGATTACCTTGCCAGCATCGATGTAGAGGACAGGGTTCTTGGCGAGCCGGATGGTTTGGACTGGCGTAGTGGAAGGCTGCGGAAACTGTGCTGGTGTTGCACCCACAGTGTTCGTGGCGGTCGTGCCCGGCCACGGCATATCCATGTCGCTGATAGAAACGGGTATTATCTCGATTGCGTTAATGGCAGGATTTTGCACCCCGGGCGTGAACGTGATTTTGAGCTCCCGGTTTGTGACTTCGACAGAGACGGTCTCGATATACGCGCGGTACGGCCCGCCTGCTTTGACCCAGATATCGAAATCTTTGAACTCCTTACCCTGGACGTTGAATGAGAAGACGCGGTCGCCCGGGCCGCCGATGCCCTCGTAAGTCTCGGCAAAATACAGTTTCACAATGTAGCTGCCGTTTGGAAGCTTGTAAGTGAACGCGTCCATCAGATACCGCTCGGTGCGGAACAATTCGGGGTCTTTGGTATTGGCTATTTGGATTGACGGGTCGCGCTCGACTGTTTCGCCGCCGTCGAAGCCGTGGTCAGGCAACCACGTGTTGCCATCGGAATCGGTGTACGGTGTGAATCTGCCGGCTTTGATCCTGATCGGCTTTGCGGCCGTGGCTGTTGCAGTTGGGGCTGGTGCCGTGCCAATTGCACCGGCAAGCGATTCAGGAATGATTTCAATTGCGTTAATCTGCGGGTTTTCGATTTTGGGCGTGAATGTGATGCGGAACTCGCCTTTGGTTACCTCCACGGGCACAGTTAAGATGTATGGGCGATATGGTCCTCCGGCCTTAACCCACACATCGAAATCTCTGAATTCGTGCCCTTGCACGTTAAACGAGAATACCCGCTCGCCCGGGCCGGTTATCCCGTCGTAAGTCTCGCAGAAGTACAACTTCGCAACGTATTTCCCGTTAGGCAGTTTCCAAGTGAACGATTCCATCGAATAGCGCTCG
>JANWZY010000020.1 GCA_025061935.1 Verrucomicrobiia bacterium | reverse complement strand
AGTCTGCCCAGATCGTTCCTTTGCACTCCTCCAAAAGCCATTGGCTCAGATAAAACAGCATTCGAGTATTTGCGCTTCAGGATTACAGATTGCCTCCGCCAATCGTTCGAGCCGCGCCACGCGCGATGCCTTGAGCAGGACCAGGTCGCCCGGCCTGACGAATTTTCGCAGCGCGCATGAAGCTGCCTCCAGCTCGGTGAATTCCATCACGCGAGTCAGGCCCGCGGCGCGCGCTGCTTGGGCAGTCACAGGTGCCATTTTCCCGACCGCAAATAGCTGGCCTATTCCAAGCTCGGCGGCGAGTCGCCCGACCTCGATATGCGCAGCGACGCTGTGCTCCCCCTGCTCGGCCATATCGCCCAACACAGCTACGCGCCGGCCGGAGCAGGGCAGCTCCGCCAGAGTGCGCAGCGCCATTCGCATCGAGTCGGGATTTGCATTGTACGAATCGTCCAAGACCCACACGCCGCGTTTTTCGTACAGTTGCATCCGCCTGGGTGCAGGCCTGCATTCGGCTAGGCCGCGCTGAATGTCAGCGCGGCCTAGCCCCAGTTCCTCTCCGACCGCTATGGCGAACAAAGCGTTGATGACCTGGTGCCTGCCGATCAGGTTTACGCGATACCTGCCTGAGTACTCTTTTCGTGGTGCGGCGACATTGAAACTGACTCCGCGATTGTCCAGTTGAATGTCTGTGGCGCGCCAGTCGTTCTTGTCTGACAATCCGACACGCACTACGCGCGCACGCGTGCGCGCGGCCATGTAGCTGGCCCAATCGTTATCCCCGTCGAGAACCAGCAGTCCGTCCGAGGGCAAAAGCTCTGCTAGTTGGCCCTCCTCTTGTGCCACGCCGGCGAGGTCGCCGAAGAATTCCATGTGCTCGCGCCCGACGTTGGTCAGCACTCCGATCTGCGGCTGGATCATTCGAATCAGTGGTGCAAGTTCACCTGGATGGTTCGTACCCGCCTCGGCCACTAGCATTTGGTGCGCGCGGGTCAACCCAAGTAGCGTCAGCGGCACACCAATGTCGTTGTTGTAGCTTGCCGGGCTGGAATGTGTATTGAATTGTTGCCTCAATACAGCAGCCAATAACTCCTTGACAGTAGTTTTACCGTTCGAGCCGCACACGGCCACTGAAGTTACCCCAAGCTCGGCGCGGTGCTTCGCCGCCAGTCGGCCCAACGCGGCACGCGTGTCGTCCACGACGACGACTGCGCACTGGCCCCGCGTTTTTTCGTGTTGGAAACCGTGCCTAACAACCACACCAACAGCGCCGCGCTTGACGGCTTCAGGTACGAACTCGTGGCCATCAAAATTTTCCCCTTTGAGCGCGAAAAAAAGGTCGCCCGGCTCGACCCTGCGCGAGTCTGTGCATACCCGGTGCCAGGACGTGTCTAGGTTGCCGGTGACCAATTCGCCCCCGCACGCCTCGACAACAAACTTGATCGGTCTCTTTTCCATTTGCGCTTTATCCGCGTTGCATCGCTACATTCCTCACAGATGCGTGTAACGATTTAATCGGTCGGCTCATGCAAAATCATTCTGTTGGTTCCCACAGTCCCGCCGCGGGACCGGTCCGAATCAGTGGCAGCGCCGGCTGATTGCGGCGCAGCATCCGGCGGGATGTTCAAGTATTGCGCGACCCGCGCGGCTATCTGCCTGAAGACAGGCGCAGCCACTTGCCCGCCGTAATATCCGTTCCGCGGCTCATCCAGGAAAACTCCAATACAGACTTCCGGCGTGTCGGCCGGGAAGAACCCGATGAACGAGGAGAAGTATTTGCCCGGCACATAGCCGCGCACGCCTGGCGCGGTCTTCTGGGCCGTGCCCGTCTTGCCCGCCACAGTGTAGTGTTCCAGTGCCGCCTTCGCGCCCGTGCCTTCCGGCGTGGTGACAGTCTTGAGCGCTTGAATCATTTGCTTCGCCGTCTGTTCGGTTATGACCTGCCGTACTGGTTGTGGTTGGTACTTTACCAGGACCCGGCCGCTGGGGTCTTGGAGCCGGTCAATGATCATCGGTCTCATCAGCCAGCCGCCGTTTGCGATTGCGCACATAGCCATCACCATTTGCAGCGGGGTGGCGGCGACCTCGTGGCCCATGGGAATCCGTGTAATAGAAAGTTTCGTCCAGTCTTTAAGCGGGTGCACAATGCCTGAGGCCTCGCCCGGCAGTGGGATGCCTGTGCGTGTGCCGAACCCGAAGTCGGTGATGTACTTGTGCAACGTAGCCGCGCCGAGCTTCAGCCCGATCTTGGCCGCACCAATGTTGGAGGACTTGGTGATGATTTCCTCGACGGTTAGAACGCCGTAGGGGTGGTGATCGCGCAGGATTTTGCCTGCATACGCGAACTTGCCGTGTTCGCAATGGAACGTGTCCGCCAGTGTGACAATTCCTTCGTTGAGAGCGGCCGAGACCACCACAATCTTGAACGTTGAGCCCGGTTCAAACATGTCTGTGATCAATCTATTGCGGCGCACCTCAGCGGGTGCGTTGCCAGGCTCGTTCGGGTCAAAATCTGGCAGTACGCACATGGCCAATATCTCCCCAGTTTTGGGCCGTACGACGACGCAACCGGCGCTGATGGGCTGATACTTGTCGAATGCATCCAATAGCGCCGAACGCACGATGTGTTGAATCACAATGTCAACTGTCAGGACGACGTCCAACCCGTCGTGCGGCTCGACGTCCTGCTGGCGCAGCCCGACAATTTCGCGCCTGCGCGGGTCTTTACCTGTGACGCGCCAACCCGGCACGCCTGCCAGTTCATTATTCAGTGTAAGCTCGATGCCGTCCAACCCGTAGGTCTCGATAAGCCTGTGCGTACCGAATTCGCGCTCTTGTGTGCCGACGTAGCCGAGCACGTGTGCCAAGAGCGCTTTGTGCGGATACGTACGCAATTGATCGTCAACCGGATCGGCGAAGACCGCGCGCTGGCGTAGGTTCCGCCAAAATGCACGCTCGTCGCGGCTCAGCGTTTTTTCGTCGCGTCCAGGGCTGAGGCTCGACATGGTTTCGGAAATCTTTTGCCATGTTTCCGCCGGTACCTTCCGCTTCAGCACTACATATCTGTTGGTGACGATTTTGCCTGTTTCGGTGCGGCGTAACCGCGGGAAAAGGCGCCTGAACAGTTCGTCCTGGTCGAGTTGGAGCAGTGGCGCAAGCGTGCGCGCCACCAGCGCTTGCTGGTTGCCAATCAACACGGGGTCAGCACACACCGTTTTCACGAAGACACTAGCGGCCAACAAATTGCTGCGCACGTCGTAGATTTGGCCACGCCGTGGCTCCCGAACCAGGTTCAGTTGGCGCCGCTCCTCGGCCAGCGTACGCAGTTGCTCGTGCTGCAGTACCTGCAGATCAACCAGCCTGTAGCCAAGGCCGGCAAATGCGGCGCACAGCACAAGCGCCATGCACCAGAGTCTGCGGAACTGGAGCTTTTTCGCCATGCGCCCAAACTTTTGCCGACCGCCCGCGGCCATCGGTCCCACACCGACGGCGTCACGGGCGGCGGCCCAAAACCGTTAACTCGTGCTCACCGTAGCTCTGCGGCGGCCACGCGCTGCGCCGCGTACTGCCGCTCTTGCTCGATAATCAGCGGCGCGACCTCCGGCTCTGCCAGGGTAAATACTTCCTGTTGCGCGGTTACAGGCGCCAGGCCGAGGTTCAGCTCGCGCACGCGCGTCTCGAGCATGGCTGGCGACTGCAGCGTCGCCAACTGCTGCCGCAATTTTTCATTCTGATACCGCAACTCGCCTAACTGGAGCTCGCGCTTCTTTATTTCCTGACCAAGCTCGAAAATCTGGTTCTTCTGCCACACGTAGCCACCCCCTACCAGGACAGTGGTCAAAACCAGGAATGCGACCCACCGCACCAGACCGGCGAGTCCCCATGCGCCCGAGCTGTATTTACGATTCCGCGCCATGTTTACACCTTCTCGAACACGCGCAGTTTCGCGCTGCGGCAGCGCGGATTCGCGCGTACCTCGGCCGAGCTAGGCACGATTGGCTTGCGCACAACCAAGCGCAACCGGGGCGTGGCGGGAATGCAAAACCCCGCCGCTTCGGCTTCGGCGCTCCCAGCGCGCGCGTGTGTCCAGGCCCGGCCAAACTCTTTTACGACCCGGTCCTCAAGCGAGTGAAACGTAATCACCGCGAGCCTGCCACCGGGTTTGAGCACTTTCAGCGCAGCCTCGAGTCCGCGCCTGAGCGACCCGACCTCGTCGTTCACAGCCACGCGCAGTGCCAGGAACACCTTTGTGGCCGGGTGCAGCCGCGCGCAAGTACGCGGCGCGATACGCTCGATCAAGGAGGCTAATTGGCGCGTCGTTTGGAATCCTGCGGGCGATAATGCACGCTCGCGGACAATAGCGCGCGCGTACTTGCGCGCGGCACGCTCACCCCCAAGCTCGCGGAAAAGTATCTCCAGCTCTTCCTCGGTCGCGCAATTCACAAAGTCCGCTGCCGTCAGCGTTTGGTTTTTGTCAAACCGCATGTCCAAAGGGCCGTCGCGCAAGAAGCTGAATCCGCGCTCTGCCTGGTCGAACTGGGCCGAGCTAGGCCCGAGATCGAACAGCACGCCGTCGCAACTTTCGGGCGGGAGCCAGTCCGCAATAGTTGCGAAATTGGCCCGCCTCAGCTCGAACCTGCCTGTGAATCCGCTCAACCGCGCCTGCGCGGCTTCTAGCGCCGCAGCGTCGCGGTCGCATCCGAACAACCGCCCATCCGGGGCAATGGCCTCCAAGATCGCTGCCGCGTGCCCGCCGCCACCAACGGTCGCGTCCAGGTAACATCCGCCAGGCTTCGGCCTCAGCGCAGCCAAGACCTCCGCCAACAGGACAGGCTTGTGAAAATATTCTGCCACAAACCATGGTTACCCGCCTGGCCGCTCAGATTTACAAGCCAAGTCGAAGTTGGGCGCACCGATCGGGTCGGCTGCGCCTTTCACGCCTTGCGTTGCCATTGCCGCCTCAATTTTGGCCAGTGACTTCGCTGGCGCGCTCCGGACCGGCACGACCTCGACATCTGAATCGCTGAGGTCGTTCCGCACCACTTTCACCGTTTCCAAAGAAAGCTCGCATTGCATCGGCTCACCGCTGCGGGACAATTGGTGCCGGTTGGATTTCGGCTGCCTCTTTGCCGAAAACGGGTTTATTGATTTGAGCCAGAGCCTTGCCCGACCAAGTAATCCCGCAGGTTGACTCGGGGCGTGGTCGGGTCGCTGTGCGTCCGCTGGTTTAGCCGCGCGCGTAGAGACCTGGCGGCATGATTGTCCAGGGGATTGCTGCGGCTCGGACGCAGCCGCTGATTGTGCGGTGCCTGCGAACGGATTCGCAGGAACACAAAACTTCGGCGGCCAGCCCCATCGGACCAACCGATAATTATTCGGTTTGTCTTTGATCGGGCTGAGACTTTTGCCGATTGCAAGCAACCGAACCAGGCTCATAATCATGGCAAAATCTTGAACGCGTCCGCCGCGACCCGGCTGTCCATCAACGCTATTTCCGCATACCGCTCCGGATTCCAGATCTCGAACTGGGTCAGCAGACCTGCCAGCACGGCTTTATCCTTTATGTCTGCCTCGCGCGCCATATCCTCCGGCAAACAAATCCGACCGCCCTTGTCCAAGTTAACTTGCACCGACCGGGTGCCGATTATCCGCATAAGGACGGTCTTGTTCGGGTCCGTGTTCGGGAGTTGTTCAATCTCGGCCATCAGCTTCTCCATCCGTTCTTCCGGCAGCACGCGCAGGCATTTGCCCACCGCGTACTTCGGCCACAGAACCAACGTGAATTGCGCGCGGGGCTTCTTGGGGCGCCACTTCGCAGGTATTTGAACACGGCGTTTGACGTCCACGCCGTGGGTGAACACCCCGTTGTACACAACGCTTGTTTGGCCAGGCTCTTTCATTCACTGCGCCCCAAAACCGTGCACAAACTACACCATTATGCCCCACTCCGCGACACATTAATACATATCGACCCACACACGTCAACTCTTTTTTGCAGGAAATTTTGTTCACAGGTTTTTCACGCCCCTGGGCCGGCCCGGATTCGTATCCGGCAAGCCTTTCGCCTGCCGCGCACCGGCGAATCAAATTTGGCCCTCAGCGGCGCCACTCTGACGTAGCTTGCAGTGTGTGTTAAATCCTGCCATCACGCGCATGAGTTTGCTATGTTTGACCGCAAATGGAAACAGCAGAGTTTGATTATTCATTGCCTGCTGAGTTGATTGCGCAAGCGCCGTGCGCGCGGCGGGACCAGTCACGGTTGCTTGTTTTGCACAGACGCACAGGGTTGATCGAGCACCGTGTGTTCCGGGATGTTCTGGATTATGTGGTGGGGGGTGACGTGCTCGTGCTTAACGATTCGCGCGTCATTCCGGCCAGGTTGATCGGGCGCGCAGCCGGGACGGGCGGGAAATTTGAAATACTCCTACTTGAGGAACTTGAGCGGAATTTGTGGCAGGCATTGGTGCGGCCCGGCCGGCGCGCGCGCATAGGAACACAGATCATAATTTCGAGTAACTCGCCGTGCGAGATTGCGGCGGAGATCGTTGGGAAAACGGCAGCCGGTCAGTACACGGTGCAGTTCAAAAACGTGCCAAATATTTTGTCCGTGCTAGACAGCGTAGGGGAGGTACCACTACCGCCGTATATTCGTCGGCCAGGGGGCAAAACTACGGATGAAGATCGGAAGCGGTATCAGACGGTTTATGCGCGCAAAAACGGCTCGGTGGCTGCGCCCACGGCGGGACTGCACTTTACTGAAGAATTGCTTGAACAGATCCGTGCCAAAGGCGTAGAGGTGCGGTTTGTCACACTTCACGTAGGGGTTGGCACATTTGCCCCCGTGCGTGCTTCTAAAGTTGAGGCGCATCGGATGCACTCGGAGCGGTATGAAATTAGTGCTGAGACAGCGGAAGCCATTTGCGCAGCCAAAAAAGATGGGCGACGTATCATTGCCGTGGGTACAACCACTGTGCGCGTGCTTGAAAGTGTCGCCTTGGATAACGGTGGCATGGTACGTGCCGGCGCAGGCAGAACGTCTCTGTTCATATATCCGCCGTTTAAGTTCAGAGTTGTTGACGCGCTCATTACCAATTTCCACCTGCCGCGCTCGACGCTGTTAATGCTTGTGAGTGCGTTTGCAGCGCCTGGCGAGACGACCGGGCGCGAGCTGATTTTGCGCGCGTATCAAGAGGCGATTGCTCTCCGGTACAGGTTTTACAGTTACGGCGACGCAATGCTCATTGTATGACACGTCGCATGCAAAGGCGCAGGTGGGGGCTTCCCTACGTGATTGTTAACATGGCGATAAGCGCCGATGGCAAGATCGCTACTGCGAATCACGCCGTTTCGAGCTTCGGTAGCAAACTGGACCGGGAACGATTACTTGAGTTACGTGCCACCGCGGACGCCGTGATGAGCGGTGCGCGTACCGTGCAGACGCAACGGGTCAATCTCGGGCCCGGTCCAGCACGGTTCAGGCGCGCCCGGGTCGAGCGCGGGCTGGCGGAATACAACCTGCGGATTATTGTGAGCGGCAGGGCCCGAATAAGCCCGCGCGCGCATGTGTTCACGAAACGCTTCTCGCCTATAATCGTTCTTACGACGCGGCGCGCGCCGCGTCAGCGACTGCAGCAGCTTGAGGCGGCTGGTGCGGTCGTCAAAGTGTGCGGTACGGCGGAGGTAAATTTTCGGACCGCGTTGCGATGGTTGCGCCAGCGTTGGGGCGTGAAGCGGCTCGTGTGTGAGGGTGGGGGCGAACTGAACGACGCGTTGTTTCGGGCCGGCCTGGTAGATGAAGTTCGTTTAACCCTCTGCCCAGTAATTTTCGGTGGTGCAACTGCCCCGACCATTGCTGACGGGGTGGGTGTGCCTGCGCTTGGGGACGCTGCTTGTTTCCGACTCGAGTCTGTGGAAAAGATAGGCGATGAGCTTTTTCTTGTGTTCAAAGCCCGCCGTTAGGTTGCGGCGCGGGGCGGCGCAAGAGTCCGTGACGTGTGCGGTGCGAGTGCCTATCGTGGGCCGCGGCGGCGCAGTCGCAGTTGCGCGATCGAATGCGCTATTGCAGCGCTGACTGACGCGACCTCGGCGGCGCTCATTCGCTCGGCCATCCGCGCCTCGGCTTTGCGCCGCGCTTCTTGTGCTTTGGCTTCGTCGAGCGTGTCCCCGCCCACAGCCATGTCGCTCAAAATGGCCACATAGCGTGGGGTGATTTCGGCAAAGCCTTCGCCAACCACGAGGTAGTACTCGCGCCCGGCTTGGCGGGCGATGACCTCGCCCGGAACTATCTGGGTGACCAGTGGCACGTGGCCCGGATAAACACCCAGTTGGCCTTCGATTCCGGGCAGGGTCACCATTTCGACCTCGCCTGCGAATGCGACCTCGTCGGGTGTGACGATTTCGAGCTTGAGCGTGGCAGCCATGTTTTGTCCGGCTTTCAGTTGTTCGAGCGGCTGACCGGATTAATTGTTTCGCCGGGTTTCAACCGCCCCAGGTCAATAACGGGCATAGTTATGCTTCTCTAACCTCGTCAATTCCGCCTTTCATGTAAAAGTTTGCCTCGGGCACGTCGTCATGTTTGCCTTCGAGGATTTCTTTGAACCCGCGGATCGTCTCGGCCAACGGCACTTGTTTGCCCGGACGCCCCGTGAAAACTTCTGCGACCGAGAACGGCTGGCTCAGGAACCGCTGAATTTTGCGGGCGCGGTACACGGTCAGCTTGTCCTCTGGCGACAGCTCGTCCATGCCCAGAATCGCTATGATATCGCGCAAGTCTTTGTAGCGCTGTAGTACGCGTTGCACGCCGCGCGCGACCTCGTAGTGTTCCTGTCCGACGATCTCGGGTGTCAACGCGCGCGAGGTTGATGCGAGCGGATCGACTGCAGGGTATATACCCTGCTCGGCAATGGCGCGGTCGAGCACGATTGTTGCGTCCAGGTGCGCGAATGTGGTTGCGGGCGCTGGGTCGGTCAGGTCGTCTGCTGGGACGTATATTGCCTGAAACGATGTAATCGAGCCTTTTGTGGTCGAAGTAATGCGTTCCTGCAGTTCTCCCATTTCGGCTGCGAGTGTTGGCTGGTAACCCACCGCACTGGGCGTGCGGCCGAGTAGCGCGGATACTTCTGAGCCGGCCTGCGAGAACCTGAAGATGTTGTCGATGAAGAGCAATACGTCCTGGTTTTTCTCGTCTCTGAAATACTCGGCAATGGTAAGCCCGGACAGGCCGACGCGCAGACGCGCGCCTGGCGGCTCGTTCATTTGGCCATAAACGAGTGCGATCTTGGACTCGGCGAGGTTGTCGAGCCGGATCACTTTGGCTTCAATCATTTCGTTGTACAGGTCGTTGCCTTCGCGGGTGCGTTCGCCCACGCCCGCGAATACGGACACGCCGCCGTGCAGCTTCGCTATGTTATTGATCAGCTCCATGATGATTACAGTTTTGCCCACGCCGGCGCCACCGAACGCACCGACCTTGCCGCCTTTGAGGAATGGGCAGATCAAATCAATCACTTTGATGCCCGTGACCAGTAACTGGGGCGTGGTTGACTGCTCGACCAGTGCCGGCGGCGGCCTATGGATCGGATACCGTTTCTCAGCCGGAATCGGGCCGAGTTCATCTATCGGCTCGCCGACCACATTGAGCATGCGCCCGAGCACGCCCTGGCCGACTGGCATGCTGATCGGGCCGCCGGTGTCTATCACTTCGTACCCGCGCTTCAAGCCGTCGGTCGTGCTCATTGCCACTGCGCGGACTACGTTGTCCCCCAGATGTTGCTGTACTTCCAAAGTGAGCCTTGTCCGGCCATGGAACGGGTTGTCGTACTCGACAATCAGCGCGTTGTAAATGGCCGGGACGGTCTCGCCGAACTCGACGTCCACAACTGGGCCAATTACTTGTACAATCTTGCCCTTGTTCATTTGCACTGCGGTTTGTTCCCTGGCTTATTCCATTGCCATTTGCGCGCTGCAGATGTCCAGCAACTCGTTGGTGATGCTGGCCTGCCTGAGCTTGTTGTATTCGAGTGTCATTTCAGCGATCAACTGGTTCGCGTTGTCGGTGGCGTTTTTCATGGCCACCATCCGCGCACTGTGCTCGCTTGCCTTGGCTTCGAGCAAAACCTGGTACATGAAAAAGTTGAGGTAATGCGGCAGCAGCGCCTCGAACACTGCTGCTGCACTCGGCTCGAACATAAATTCACCCGAAGGCTCGTCGGGTCGTGCCGGCTGCGTACCCGTCCCGGTAGCAGGCGGCCACAGTTGGCCCAGCCACGCGCCTTTCAACTCGCCCGCAGGCAGGAACGGTACCAACTCCGGCCTTTGCTTGAGCGTGCTGATGAATCGGGTGAAAAGCACGTCCACATGGTCAACTTCGCCGTTTAAGAACATGTCCCGCGCGAACTTGGATATTGCGCGTGCTTCAGCAAATTGTGGCGTGTCGCTGTAGCTGAATTCGGCCACGAGCTGCCTGCGCATGCGTGGGATGTGCTGTGCGGCCTTGCGCCCGACGGCTACGAACAGGGTTGTGTCCGGGTCGAATGCGGCCAGCTCGCGCAACAGATTCGAGTTCAATGGGCCGCACAAGCCTTTGTCGCTGCTGACCACGATGACTCCGCGCCTGTGCACCGGCCGGTGCTGCATTAGAGGATGCACAAAGTCGCCCGCGTGCGCCGTTACGATCCCGACGAAGCTGGCCATCAAATCTGCGTACGGGCGGCCTGCCAGCGCCATTTGTTGAGCGCGGTGCATTTTCGATGCCGCGACCATTTGCATGGCGCGCGTGATCTGTGCCGTGTCCTTGATGGACTTGATGCGCCGGCGCAAATGACGGATGTTCGGCATCTGACCTGTTAACGGTATGTTTGTTTGAACTGCTCTAATGCCGCCTTCAACTCGGCGGCGATCGCGTCGGTTATGGCTTTTTCGGCGCGGATTTGTCCCAGCAGCCCGGCTTTGCGCAAAGTTAGGAACTCGGTGAGCTTGTTCTGGAAATCTTTGATCTTCTCGACTGGCACGTCGTCCATGTAGTTGTTTTGCACAGCCCAGAGCACGGCGACCTGGATCTCGACCGGGATCGGGTTGTACGGCGGTTGCTTGAACAGCTCGATGATACGTTTGCCGCGCTCTAGCTGTGCCTGGGTGCGCGCGTCGAGCTCAGATCCAAATTGCGCGAACGCAGCAAGCTCACGGAATTGCGCAAGATCGAGCTTCACACGGCTTGCGACCTGCTTCATCGCCTTGATTTGGGCGGCGGAGCCGACGCGCGAGACCGAAATGCCTACTGAAATAGCCGGGCGAATGCCCTGGTAGAACAGGTCCGTTTCGAGGTAAATTTGCCCGTCGGTAATCGAGATCACGTTTGTTGGGATGTATGCTGTCACGTCCCCCGCTTGTGTCTCGATAATTGGCAGCGCGGTCAGTGAGCCGTTGCCATATTTCTCGTTGAGCCGCGCGGCGCGCTCGAGCAATCGGCTGTGCAGGTAGAACACGTCTCCAGGATACGCCTCGCGGCCTGATGGGCGCTTGAGCACGAGCGACACCTGCCGGTACGCCACAGCGTGCTTGGACAGGTCATCGTACACGATGAGCGCGTCCATGCCGTTGTCCATGAACCACTCGCCCATTGCGCAGCCTGCGAACGGTGCGAGGAACTGGTTCGCGGCGGTATCGGAAGCCGACGCGACTACAACTATTGTGTAAGGCATTGCGCCGGCTTTTTCCAGCTCGGCTATGACGCGCGCCACATTCGACTGCTTTTGGCCAATGGCCACGTAGATCGAGTACAGAGGTCGGTACTCGCGCTCGCCGCGTTCCTCGGCTTCGCGGTTGAGTCGCGCGTTGTTGATTATCGTGTCGATGCAAATGGTCGTTTTGCCCGTAGCGCGGTCGCCTATGATAAGCTCGCGTTGGCCGCGGCCGATCGGGATCATTGCGTCAATGGCCATGATGCCGGTCTGAACCGGTTGATTGACCGAGCGGCGCTTGATTACCCCCGGCGCGATCCGTTCGACCGGGTAAATCGCTTCGGCGTGAATCGGACCTTTGCCGTCGAGCGGCCGGCCGAGCGCGTCCACAACGCGGCCCAGTAGCGCCTTGCCGACGGGTACCGATAGTAATTTGCCGGTTGTGCGGACCGTCTGGCCTTGGCGCACGCGCAGGTAGTCGCCCAGAATGACCGCTCCGACTTCGGTCTCTTCTAGGTTTAGGGCCAGGCCCATCACGCCATCGCCGAAATCGAGCATTTCGTTGTACATTGCGTCGGCCAACCCCTCGATTTTGGCCACGCCGTCGTACACTTCACGCACTACGCCTACGTCCTGCTTGAGCAGGCCTGTTTTCGCATTCGCTATCTGTGTCTCGATTTCTTGAAGAATTGAGCTCATACACAGCGGTTCCTGTATCATGCGCGCCATTCTGCGCCAAACGCTGCCTTCAGTTCGTCTAGTTGCGCGCGGATAGTGCCGTCGTACACGCGGCTGCCCACTTGCACGCGCATGCCGCCGATCAGCTCGGGCCGGTGCGCGAAGACGAATCTCAACCCGGCACCGAAATTTCGCTCTAGTGTGTCGCGCAACTGTTCAGCTTGCGCCGGATCCATCGGTATCGCAGTTTCGACCACCGCCGTCCGACGCTGAATTTCCAATTTCACCAGCCGCTTGAAGTGCATTAGCACGGCCAGGTAATCGCGCGGCTTGCTCTGCAGCAGCGCGGTCACAACGCGCCGGACGAGACTTTCGTCAAGTTGCCCATCGCGCACGCAGCTTTTAAAAAGCTGCTTGGCCGTGCGAATTGATCGTTTGGGAATCTTCATGTCGGGCTTGCTGGCGCGGTGTTTTGCCTCGGCTCAGTTCCACAGGCGGCTTGTAGCCAGTTCGCGCGCTGTCTCTTCAAGAAGCCGCTTGTGGTCTTCGGGCGTGAGCACCTTGCCGGTCACGCGTGCGGTGGTATCAACCACCAATCTTCCCAACTCGCTGCGCAATTCTGCCAACATTCGTGCGCGTTCGAGTTCGGTGGTGCGCCGCGCTTTTTCGATTATAGCCTCGGCAGTGGCAATTGCTTTCTGGGTCTCGCGCTGGTGCAACTGAGCGGCAGTTTGCCGGGCCTCCTCGATGATCCGGTTCGCGTGCTCGGTCGCTTCGCGGATTATTTCTTGCGCTTTGGCCTCTGCTCGGGCCAGTTCAGATTTGATCTTTTCCGCGTTTGCAATGCTCTCGGCTATGCGCTGCCGGCGCTGCTCCAGCGCGGCGAGCACCGGCTCGTAGGCAAACCGGCGCAGTAGGAAAGCCACCACGCAGAAGCTAATCAGTTGCGCGAGGAACATCGGCCAATCCATGCCGAAGTCGCGCCCGATCTGCCCCGCTTTGGCGGCGAGTTCACTGCCGATATCGGCAAGCACTATCAAGTTGAGTATTGGCGTGTGCATAAGCCTACATTTGCCGCCGCCCGCGCGTGCCCGACTCGGCACGCCGGCGTCGGAGCCCCATTATTTGGCCAGGAAAATCGCGTAGAATACAATCGCCTCGGCAAATGCTATCGCCAGAATGGATTGCACCAGGATTTTCGTTGACGCGCCGGGATTGCGCCCGACGGCCTCGGCAGCTTTGGCGCCGATCCAACCCACACCAATTGCTGCTCCGAGGCCCGCCATAGCTACATGCACGTTACCAGTTAGTTCAATCGCCATTTGCATCGTCATAGTGCTCCTTCGGTTTTTGGTCTTTAAGTTGTTAAAATCTTCGTGCTCTGCCTATGCGATTCAGTGTTGCGCGCCCGGTTCCGAATCCTCATGTGTGCAGATGAGCATCGTAAACACGGCCGTCAACAACATGAATACCAACGCTTGGATCAATCCTACAAGCAACTCAAGGAAATAAAACGGCACAGCCACGATCCAACTCAACAGTGGCGGCGCCGCTTGCAGCATGTTTTCCAACAGGTTTTCGCCCGCGAAAATGTTCCCATACAACCGGAAGCTAAGCGACACGGGCCGGAACAGAATCGAAACGACTTCAAGCAATCCGACAAATACGAACACGCCGATCAGCAATACGCGCAATAGCCCGGTCACGTCTCCCTTAGGCCCGAACAGGTGTAGCACGAACCCTTTGACACCGTTCTCGCGCAGCGCCCAGACGAGCCAGCACGCAAAAAACGCCATCGCTAACGCGAAAGTCATGTTCAGGTCCGCATTCGCGCCGCGGAACAGCGGCCGCTCGATCACGAACCCGTGTTCGGTCCGCGTGCCCCAGCCGATTGTGCCCAATCCTGGGAGCAACCCGGCCCAGTTCGCAGACAGGATGAAAATAAACACCGTCGCAAAGAACCAAAACGTGCGCCGCACCAGCGCCGGCCCGATGAGGCTTTCCAAAAACGAGTAAAGCATTTCGACCAGCCATTCCAAAAAGTTCTGCGCGCCGCTTGGCACTTCCTGCATCCGCGCTGTGGCAATCCGCGCAAATGCGATTAATCCGAGCGCGACCACCCAGCTTACAACCATCGAATTGGTTACCGGGAACGGGCCGAGCCGGAACAGTACGGGCGCAGCCTGCGGCAACCGGTGCGCCTGATGCGCAGCGTGCACTGCGCCTGCGACTGGCTCGGACGCGCCAGGCGCGGCATCTGTCGCTGCGCCCACGCCCAGAACCAAATGCGCACACGCAAGCAGTGCGACCAGGCCAATCAATACGCTTGTTAATTTGCGTAACCTCATCTGCTTTATCCGAGCGCATCTTCCAGCGGTCCAACCCTGTGCGCTCAAGCGCTACACAATTGCATGCAGTCAATCTGGAAACAAGTCTTTTACGCGCTAGAGCAAAAACTAAACCTGTGAAGGCTTTCATACGTAGGGAATAACTTGCAAGCCGGCAGCAATTGCTTCCTCCGCAGCGCAGTTTTCCGTTAACCCTTGGCGGCACAGGAAAATAACCGCCCCAAGAGACGAACACTGATTTGCCAACCGGTTTACCCCTGCTCAAGACGCGATGCTCTTGGAGCACCCAGTACAGGTAAACTTGGACGCCGGAAACAATTTCTGCACCGCCGCGTTGTTCCGCGAAATTTTACTAGGTCCGTGGCCGAAACATACAAGCAGTTTACTGCGGGAAGTTCGCGGACGTGTTTGATCTGTGCACCAGATTCGAACCACGCAGTTATACTCGGAAATAAAAATACTTGACTGCGCCTGGGTTGGTGCGAAAACACGCGCGCGCATGAAAATAGGCATTAAGGTATTGTGCTGCTTGATCAGCTTACTCGTTTCGAGCTTAAGCGCCCAGGTAACGAATGTCCTTTACCCTGTGGCAGATACGCATGTGCGTAATGCGCCGGGAACGGAAAACAGCAATTATGGCACTGCAGGGTACATGTACTTATACTCGTACACTGGAGCGCGTGATTTCTTCGGATACGTGCGGTTTGATCTTTCAAGTTTAGGATTGGGGACGCAGATTTTGGACGCGTCTCTAACTTTCACCAAAGTAACCACGGGTTCAGGTGAGCGCAATGACACATTGACAGCAGCCAGGTTCCGAACATTGGGCTTATTGGATGTAACAGGCAACACCCCGCAAGATTGGGGCGAATTAACACTCACGTGGAACAACAAGGGCGCCGAATATGTGAGCGAGAACAATTACGACCCAACGCGCGTGGTTGACTTCGATGGCGCGGCAGGTAACGAGGTCGTGACAGGAGGCATAACAGCAACAATTTCGGGGACGAACCTGGTCAATTTCTTGAACAGCCGGCTGGCAGCGAACGGACTAGCGACATTTATCGTTGATTTTGCAACCTCGGAATCTGGGCGGGGATTCGGCCTCGGAACAAAGGAAAACAGTGATCCAAATGCTTGGCCACGATTAACAGTAGTAATACCCGAACCAGGCACAATCAGCCTGGGCGTCGCTGCCGTTGCGCTATTGCTATCCCGGCGAAAGAGAGCCAGATAAAGTCGAAAATCTCTCAATTTATCCGGCAGGATTGGACACCGCCAACCTGCCGGTTTTTGTTTTTCCAATAAACCACAAGCTGTGCCGGTTTGCCACCGTCACGGGAAAGCGCGTGTCCGCCTACTGGCTTCTTAGAAAAGCAAGGCCTGACGGTACGGAACTGCCGCCGCAAAATAATGTTGTCAAGCGTTGGATAGTCCGAGAAGCGCTCTGGGGTGTCCCCGTATGTTAATGCTTGAACGCGAAGCGGGAACGGACAAAACTGAATCATGTCCCACGATGAGTGACAAAGGACACATTTGGGCATTCGACCTCGGCAAAGGCTCGATCGGCGAAGCCGTCCGGGACACATCCACCAACGAGTTTGTGCACGCAGCTTCGTTGCTTATTCCGCCCGAGCTGGCCCGGCGCGGCCCGGCTGATCAGTCCGGCACACCAGCGAACCGGTACCGTGCGTGGAAGACGCGCTTGGCACACCGCGAGCGCGCGCGCTGGCTCGAAACTGTCTGGCGCCAGGCAGGCTTGACGCCACTGCAACCGCGCGAAGTTTGTAAGAATCCCGACACCGGGCGGTGGGAGCTCAAACATAAAGGCGACTACCGGCTCGAACGCGAGTTCGCGCCTGAGCTTGGCGAGAAAACCAAAGACGGCGCGCCCTCGGACGATGCGGGGGTGAACATTTGTTACACATCCTGCTTGTTGCGCATCAAGTTGCTCCGCTGGAAACCGGGCGACCCGCCACTCGAAGAATGGCAGGTTTACAAAGCCCTGCGCGCAGCCATGCAAAAGCGCGGGTACGGCCGGGTTCCGTGGACGACCAAAGAAGCGCGCGCCAAAGGCAAGACGCCGGAGGAGCTTGAACAGGAAGAAGAAGCGAAACTTGCGAAGGCGGATCCACATTATCGCGAGGCGGCAGGCAAATGGGCCGAATTCAAGCGAGCTGTCCCCGCTGAGTACCACTTCCCCTGCTATTACGACGCTTACCAAATGGGCTTGTGGGACCCGGCCAAGCCGAACGAACTGCGGACACGGCCCGACCACACTGCGCGTAGCAC
>JANWZY010000209.1 GCA_025061935.1 Verrucomicrobiia bacterium | reverse complement strand
ACATGCCCGCGGCGGCGGTGTATCCGTTCTACGAGAACTTTGAGTCCGGCCTCGACAACTGGCTGCGGGCGTCTTGGGCGCTCGACACCAACTCGCCCTACGCCGGCCAGTTCGCCGCGCGCGACACCGTGCCGCCGCGCATCCCGCCGGACGCGCAACTGGCGTTGGTGCTCGCCCGCGAGCTGAACCTGAGCAACGCTGTCAACCCGTCACTGACGTTCTGGGTGCGCGGCCAGCTTTGGTATCGCACCCGTTTCCGCGCCCAGGCCTCGACCGATGGCGGCGTGAACTGGGGCGACCTCGCCGGCTTCAATTACGACTGGAATCAGGGCTGGACGCGCGTCCAAGCGCCGTTGACTGCCTACACCAATCGCACAATTCGACTGCGGTTCATTGTGTGGAGCGAATACGGCACTGCGCCCGACCAGGACCTGTTCTTGGACAACATCGGCATCGGCGAACCCGCGCCCGGCGCGCCCACCCTCGCCGCACCGGCCAACTTCACCATCGTGGGCGTGTCACGTCCGATGCTCGTCGTCAGCAACGCTGTGGATTTCCAGGGCGACCCGTTGACGTATCGCTTCGAGGTGTATTCGGACCCGGCGCTCTCGCAGGTCGTGGCGCAAGTGCCGGCCATTGCGTCCGGCCCTGCCACCACCAGTTGGCAGGTTGACACCGACCTGCCGAACAACGCGCAGTTCTGGTGGCGCTGCCGCGCTACCGACGGCACAAACATTGGCCCGTGGATGGCCACGGCCACCTTCTACGTCAACGAGACCAACCGTCCGCCTGCGCCGCCGGTCATTGCCGGCCCGCCAACGGGCTTGATCCTGACCAATCTCGACGTGCTGCTGCTGTGGTGGCCGTCGGCTGGCGACCCGGACGAAGGCGACCGCGTCGTGTCCTACAACATCCAGATCGCCGACAATCCGGCGTTTGCGCTGCCGGTGGTCAACGTGACCAACATCCCTGCCATCGAGTTGCCGCCAGGCACGAATTGGGTGCTGAGCCTACCGCTGAACAGCCTGCCCGGAGCGCAAAACCTTGTGTGGCGCACACTCTATCATTGGCGCGTAAGTGCACGGGACCAGAGGGGCTTGAGTTCGGCATGGTCTGCGCCCTGGCCGTTGCAATACGGCCCGCCCGCCCCGCGCGGAGGGGTTATCACAGGCATCCATCAGACTGCCGGCGGCCAGATCACAATCAGTTGGTCTGGCGCAGCAGGTTTGGTTTATGTCGAGTTCACACCTAGCCTGGCACCGCCACAGTGGCACACCGTAGCTGGTCCATTGGGCGGCACGAACTGGACGTTTACCCCTTTGCCAGGCACATCTGCCGGGTTCTACAGACTGCGCGCAGAATAGAGGACTTCCAGACACGACGTGGTTTGCCCCGTAAAACAAGTAGTTTTTGCCGTCAGCGATGGATGTGCTGGTTTTTCCGTGCTCGGCATTGCCTCCAAAAGCGTTACTGCGTTGGGACGCGTTCCAATAATGCCTTGCAGCTTGGTTATGTCCACCTCGGGCGCACCTTGGCCTTTATTGACCCTAGCACAGCTCTGCCACGCTCGGCATACAAACTCATTCGTTCTACCCTTCAGCCTACTGACAGAGGCATCTGCGGCGGCAAGCTGTTTCATCAGGTCGGATTGTGGCGCGAACCCGTTAAAACGGTCTGGTTGGGCGGCGCCGGCATTCACCGGGTTGAGGCCAGGGGGTCAACGAAAAGATGCTACTTGCTATTTCGCGTCTGAATAATGAGCGCGGCTACACGCGCCATTCCAAATAAATGATGCAGCTTACTATGGTGGCACGCCGTTGTGCAGTGGAGCGTTTCAAACACCAGCAAGCTGGCGACCCACTATGATGACACGCCAGACGGGCACCCCAGATGCGAAGTGTCCAGAACGCGGTAATTTATCGGCGCCTTGGCTACGCGGGCAATAGCGGTCCCAAGGCGCCGCGCGACCAACAAGTTTCGCAACGCACTACCTTCATTTCAGGCGCGCTCTTAGCCGAATACATATGTCGGAGTGCGGACTGTTCAACCTGACGGCCGTAAAACAAACGGAAGCGAGTGGCGTCGTCCCAGTAGCTGTAGCCGTGTCATCGGGATCGAGTCGTTCCTCTTGCGAGTGCCCAGGCGCGGTAGTGACGGAGCACGACTCTCCCCAGGCATGAATGGAGGGAACGCTATGTCGGCGCCGCCCGCGTACACGGGATTGAGCTTGCGCTGCGCCACATCTTACACCGACCTTGGGCGCTGCCGCCCCGAACCCAATCACCGCGACATGGCCGAGCGCGATGTGCTCTCGCCCTAGTTATGTACACCTCCAACCTGACAAAATTTTTGTCCCAGGTGGGACAAAAATTTTGAATTGCCTGGTGCAAGTAGGCCAGGCTGGACTGATCGCCTATCCAGCAACTTTGTGACTGCTAAGGCTCCCGCGCGGTTGCGTCGCTTCGAGCGAGCCGTCCAAGCCCGTCAGACCGACAGACCTAAGCCCGTAGTGCCCGCCATGCTTTAACAAGCAGCTACGTGACGGGAACCGTAGCCACGTTTGTACAAACGTTGAAACCGCAGGTGCAGTTCCCGTGGCGGCTGCGCATTGGTAGAGGGCCGCTGCCTGCACACGCTACGCACCGAGATGCCTTCCCAAAATGGTTCACCACTGCGGCATTAGGAAACCGCATCGCGCAGTGTCTTTGGCGCAAAAAACAAGTGCGCGTGCTTGCGGGCGCTTTGGGCCCGCACGCAAAAACGGTCATCCATGGGTGCGATGCCGCACCCCAAACGGTTCACGACTCCGCTGTAATCTAATTCGGAAACACTTCGCCATTGCACCTCGAAGCAATGCCGGAACACGGGGCTGTGGGAACGCATCGCTACAGTTGCATGAATCACGGCGCGGAGTTGGCAGACCTCAACGAAATGGATTGACAAGCCTGGCTTACGGAATTTGTAGTTTTTGCGCAAGATGAGTGTCGTTTTGGCAGGTGTGCTTGCATATGTCGTGCTGCAGGTGGTGCTCGGCTTGATCGTCGCGCGGGGGATCAAAACTGAGGACGACTATCTGCTCGCCGGACGGCAGATCGGATTCGGCCTTGCCACCTTCAGCTTCTTTGCCACATGGTTCGGCGCAGAGACCTGCATCGGCTCCGCGGGCGCTGTGTACGAGCGCGGCTTAGCCGGTGCATCTGCTGACCCGTTTGGCTACGGCGTGTGCATCCTGTTCATGGGTGCGGTGTTCGCCGTGCCGCTTTGGCGCCGCGGCCTGACCACCTTGGCGGACTTGTTCCGGCAGCGGTACTCGCCTGGGGTCGAGCGACTCGCAGTCCTTATGATGGTGCCAACCTCAGTGCTATGGGCTGCAGCGCAGGTACGCGCATTCGGGCAAGTACTGGGCGCCTCGTCCGACCTAGCGCATTTCGAGGCAGTGAGTCTGGCTGCGCTGGTCGCTATACTTTACACCGGGCTGGGCGGTATGCGGGCAGACATCTTGACCGACTTCATACAAGGGGTGGCGCTGATACTCGGGCTGCTCGTGCTGCTTGTGGTTGTGTTCCCTAGTGTGGGGGAGCTCAAGGCGGGTTGGGCCGCCATTAACCCGGAACGGCTTAATTTGTTCGGTGGCTACAGGCACGGCCTCGAGGCACTCGAAGATTGGGCCATTCCGATCTGCGGCTCTGTGGTTGCGCAAGAATTGGTCGCGCGCGTGCTGGCGACGCGCTCGCCGGTGGTCGCGCGGCGCTCCGCGCTGGCCGGCGGCGCGCTGTATATTGCAGTCGGATTGATCCCTGTGTGGTTCGGGTTGGTTGGGCGGATGTGGTTCCCCGAGCTTGAGCACGCCGAGCAAATTTTGCCGGCGATAGCGCAGCGGCATTTGCCAACCCTGCTTTACATCGTTTTTGCGGGCGCGCTGGTGTCAGCAATCCTTTCGACCGTGGACAGCACGCTACTGGCCGCAGCAGGCCTAACCGCGCACAACCTGCTCATGCCGCTGCAACGAAACCCGACCGAGGCCAAGAAAGTGCGGCTGTCGCGCATAGGTGTTGTCGTGTTTGGCGTGATTGCCTGGTGGCTGGCTTTGCGCGCGGGCTCGATCCTTGACTTGGTCGAGAACGCATCCGCGTTCGGCAGCGCAGGCATTTTTGCTATCATGGTACTGGGCCTGTTCACGCGCATAGGCGGCGCACCGAGCGCGTACGCAGCACTAATCGCAGGCATGCTCGTATGGCTTTGGGGATGTGCATTGGGCGGCATTGATTACCCCTACATAACGTCGCTTGCGGCAGCGTTCTGCGCATATCTGGGCATGGCAGGTTTAGCCGCCGGACGCCGCCAGACGGTCATTCAACCTGTTTGAATTGGATCGGAGGGCGCGCCAAATCTGGGCGCATTAGCAACGACGTGCTTATTGCATCAGTGGCCGGACAGCCCGCACCCGATAAAATGCGTTCGTGGTCGGGTCCGGAAAAGATGCGCTGTTGCAGCCTAAAACATGCTCGATTCCGAGCGCGGGCTCATGCCATGATGGGGTGTTGCTCATGCCCGTGGCGCGCTGCACGCGATAGAACCTGGTCGGCACGCTCGTCCATTGCATTGTGTTATTCGTGCCGGTGCGGCTGTAGTACGTGATGCGCAGCGCGTCGTTCGGGTCGAGCGGGTTCGTGCCGGCCAGGTATTCCTGTTTGTCTGTCATCCGGTCCCGGTCGGTGTCACTGGTGGCAGTAAACGCGCCGAGCGTGTTGGTGTAAGTCAGCTCCCAGCCGTCGGCAATACCGTCGCCGTCGGAGTCAGCACCAGGCGCCAAATATGCAGTTTGGACATGTGCCTGGGCATTGCTGAGGCTGATCCAGCCGCAGTTGGCGCTCCAGACGTGGCCGCTGAGTTTGCCAGTGACCAAATCAATCTTGGGCGCGCCGTTGGTCTCGAAGGCGATCCAGCCGATGTTTGCGCCATAAGCATACCCGCGCAGGTTGCCGAGGCCGTCGTGATTAACACCCCAGTCCGTGGCGGAGTTGTTCTGATACCGAATACCGTTTGCGGGGCTGCCACTGCCCAGGCTGATCCAGCCCACGTTGGCCGCCCAGAGATAGCCCGAGCAGACGTACTCGCCTATGACTGC
>JANWZY010000208.1:334-5180 GCA_025061935.1 Verrucomicrobiia bacterium | reverse complement strand
CTTGCGGCTGGCGGCGGGTTTGACACCCGGCTGAAGCCGGGTGCTAATGTAGCGGCATGAAAAGCGTTACGCAGTTGTGCAAGGCTCAGTAGAATCCGGAATTGGGTCGGACCGGAGCTGTGATTTGCTCGGGTCAGCACCTAGTCACAATGGTTGCAGGGCTAACTACTGCGACTTGACCCGAACACGCCGCAGGCCGACTGAGTGCGCAATCTCATCGAACTGCTCGCGGCTGACGGTCTCGAGGTCTTTGCCGGCGGCCTTGAGCTTCTCGTTTATCTTAATGACTTTTTCCGTCATAAGCTCGTGGGTTTCTTCGGACCCGCCGACAAGCAGAAAGTTCGAGCCGCGCGTCACGCGCTTGTGCCCGTCAGAATCGAGTCCCACGCCTAGCATAATTGCGCGGCGCGACCGTGTTTTGCCCTCGTGCTTGCTCACACGTCCAAGCTACTGTTGTTACAGCTTAAGTCAAGCGATGCACCCTTAATCGGTGGGCACATGCGGCACCGTCAACTGTTTACCGTTGTGCTGCGGCCCCAGACTGAGCAGGAACGGCGCGGCGCGCTTCGCCCATTCTGTCGGGGTCGGATAGTTTTGCGCTGCCGGGCCGAAACAACTCTGGAGCATTTCAGTGTTGATTACGCCTGGGTTAACTGGCACAGCGGCCAGACCGCGCGGCAGTTCCCTGGCCAATGCGAGTGTCAAGCCTTCAACTGCCCATTTGGTTGCGCAGTACGGTGCCACCTCTGCGTCTGCTGACCTGCCCCAGCCGGAGCTGATATTCACTATCACGCCTGTGCCGCGTTTGATCATGGCTGGGACAAAGTGCCGAATCACGTTTGCTACACCTTTGATGTTCACATCCACTACGAGTGAGAATTCTTCGGCACTGACCTCCCACAACGGCGCGTTGCGATTGATCACCGCCGCGTTGTTGATTAACAAGTCCGGCGCGCGCGCAACACGTAGGACGCGCTCGGCCCAGGCGCGGACCTGCGCGTCTGCAGATACATCCACAGTTTCGAAATCGTGTGGCGGTCCGTAGCGGCGCCGCAGCTCCGAAATTGCCTCTGCCGAACGCGCGCACCCGAGCACGGTGTGTCCCATCTGAACAAACTCAGCGACCAACGCGCGCCCAAGTCCGCGCGAAACGCCTGTAATGACAACCAGTTTAGCCCCGCTCATTTGGCACGATTCTTTGTTTCCGCGCGCGTGCATGCAACGTAAAATTCATTGCGTGAGTGTCATTACCCTAACAACGGACTTCGGCACGGCGGATTGGTTCGTCGGGACCATGAAGGGAGTAATAGCGGGGATCAACCCGCGCGCTACCGTGATTGATATTACGCACGATATCCCGCCACAAAACGTGGGGGCGGCCGCATTCGCGTTGGCAATGGCCTACAGATTTTTCCCGGAACGTACCGTGCACGTGGTTGTAGTGGATCCGGGCGTCGGTAGCACACGTCGCGCAATTGCTGTGCGCACAGCCAGGTACTTTTTTGTCGGCCCTGACAACGGTGTGCTTTCGCTGGCGCTGGCGCGCGAAAAAATCCAGAGCGTGCATCTGCTTGAAAACAAGGCTTATTTTCTCAAACCTGTGAGCCGGACATTCCATGGCCGCGACATTTTCGCGCCGGTGGCGGCACACCTGAGCCGGGGTTTGCCGATCACCAAGCTCGGGCCAGAGCTCGATAAGTTCGTGCAGTTGCCACACGTGGCTGCTGTACGTGACAGGGGTAAGGTAACCGGCAGAATCATGTACATAGACCGGTTCGGAAACGCGATCACCAACGTTGCGGAAACCGACCTTGGCGCAGGCGAATTAGGCCGCGCGCAAGTAATTCTCGGGCCGAATCTTAAATGCGAGATAGCCAACTGTTACAGCGCGGTAGCCCCGGGCCGACTCGTAGCCGTGTTCGGTTCGACCGGGTACCTCGAAGTCGCGGTCAATTGCGGGAATGCCGCTGAACAATTCGGCCTGCGCGTCGGCCAAAAAGTTTCGGTCCGCATCCGGCGTGATTAGCGCCAACCGGGGAACCGGTAATGCTCGCGGACGAAATCGCTATCGGGTCTGGTGTTCGCGGCCGACACGCCATTGATTAGGGGGTTCTGCCCGTTCGCGGCGCGGAGTCCCGCTGCAACCACGGTCGGGTTCAACCATTTGCGGCCCAGCGCGTGACCGTCGGCGAAAGTCACAGTGCTCACGTTTCCGTGGTACATTGCGGGCGGGTCAACCCATGAGAACGTGTTAGCGTTGAGGTTCCACCGCGCGACCCACGTGCCAACGTTGCGGTTCCGCTCGTCTGCGTCTTCAAAGAATGCGAAGGTTGCCGCAGGCGCATGCACCTGCGTCAGCTTTGTGTACGTGGCACCGGCACCCCAGTAGTTGTCATGCGACTCACCGCCGACATTTTGCGTCTTCGAGTAGCTGTCATACGCCCAGCCCTGTGCAAGACTGGCTTTTTTGTACCGTGTGTCGCCGGGACAATGGTAAACACCCACATCTGGCGCGTACTTGAAAAGCGGATTGTTCGTGCGCAGTGCGGCTAGGATTATCTCGTACGCGCGCTGGACGGTACCGCTATTCCAGCCGGCCGGCGGCCCGCCCCAAAATCCGCCGCCGGTCCCAAACGGGACGATGTAATCGTCGTAGTCGGCTGCGTACATCGTGAATGCCAAGCCGAGTTGACGCATGTTACCCAGGCATGCAGCTTGCGTGGCCTTGAGTTTGGCGCGGCCCAGCACAGGCAGCAGCAATGCGGCTAGAATGGCAATAATCGCGATAACAACCAGCAGCTCGATCAGAGTGAATGCTATCAATCGGGCCGCTCTTGGCATTGACCTGACATTTGGCCACTCGCGTCGCATCCTCGGGGTTTATACCACTTCAGGCCGCCCTTGCTCAAGCCGCAGCGTCAAAAAAGTTGGTAGGACTGTTGCACTACCCCCGGCTTGAACTTCTAGTTTGAACGACCCCGCGCATTAACAAATCTGGCTTGCATGGATCGAATGCGGTCGCACGCGTTGCTACGGCCGGATTGCGTGGGCAATGAATTTCAAACACCAAGCGCTGCGCGCGCGCCACTGTGTAAACACACACTGGTCGGGCTGTTGTGCCAGGTTTAACACGCATCCGGGCCATTGGCCAGTAACGCGGCTTGACTCGGTCTGGGCATGGAGGGACACTCGCGCCTGGTAAACGAATCCATTGATCAGCCATGGCTGCAAAACAAGTTATCAAACCTGCAAATGTGCCGGCACCAATCGGTCCGTATAGCGTCGCTGTGCGTGTGGGCGACCTGCTGTTTTGCTCGGGCCAGATCGCGCTCGACCCCGCTACGGGCCAACTTGTGGGCGACGACATACGGACACAGACGGAGCGCGTGATGCAAAACATTAAGGCGATTCTTGAAGACCAACGCCTCACTTTGGCTAACGTGGTTAAAACTACCGTGTACCTTACCGATTTGGACGATTTCGCGGGAATGAACGAAGTTTACGCGAAGTACTTTGCGGCGGACTATCCTGCGCGTTCTACTGTCGAAGTTTCAGCGTTGCCCAGGGGCGCCAAAGTCGAGATCGAAGTCATTGCTCACTACTAACCTGTGGGTGAGCGTCTGGGCAGCGCAGGACTCCCAACGCGAACGTGTTTTTGATGCCGGAGGTTCGCGGTTTAGCAATGTCAACTCAGCACTATCCTCTGGTTTTTTCACGCCTTTAGGGCCGACGGAGGTGCGCAAACCGAGAAGTTTCATCGTCTCCTCACTGGTAGGTGACTCCCGCGCATTTGCGACAGGCCAAATTCCACTCCCAAAGCTGCCTTCACCGCTTGTGCGGGGCCAGGAGGTCAAAAACTTTATGCGGCAGTTTAGGCGCTTGTGCGCGCCGTGGTCGTGTTCGCTCATTTGAACACTACAATAGCGGGCGCGCGCAGTTGAAGAATGGCCAGACTCAACCCGGTGCATTTCCGAATTCGAGCATTCGCCGCAGTTACCCACCGTGTGGCTAATGAATTCGAGTAAACGGCGGTGGCAGAGCAGCGGTATGCATGGGGCGACTTCCGGGAGAGTTGCGGAAGTCATGCGGTTGAGAAGGGAGATAGGGCGGGACTGATAAGGCAGCGCCGTTCAGGGGGCGGTCATGACCGGCCATGGTTCTCCAAAGCGGGGTTTTCCGCAGGCACGCTGTTGGCACCCGCTTGCGAATCTTTGGTCCGAAGGATTGAGCACGCTGCCACGCCGGGGATTCTGGTCAGGCCGAGTCGCTGGATGGGCTGACATTTCCGCGTTTTTACAAACGCGGCTAGTTGTGCCCGTGTGCTTTGGCCATGCTGGGAACTTTGGTCGGGCCGGCGCGGTAAGTTGAGCGCTGGCTCCGCGTTTTGACAAACGCAGCTACGTGAGGATCGGCTTGCTTGGCCGGCCTGGGCTGGGGCTCCGCGTTTTGACAAACGCGGCTACGCGCACCAGTCGCAGCAGCAACAGGACAGTCTGCACCCGGGTCTTCGGCCACAGCCACGCTCCGACACATTTCGGAATTTGCTGTGACCTGTCTGTTAGGCAGAGCCGCGCTCAGTGCGCGCGGTCATTTTGGCGGCAGTGTGAAAATGCGCGCATTGGCGCGGGTTTGCCCCGGGCGGATTTGCAATTTGGCCGCGGTTGGCCTATTGATTCGGGTTGCGATGACGCCGGACGGCAACATTGTGGTGCTCGATAGCCTGACGAAGGTGTATCAGCAGGGCGAGATCAGCGTGGTCGCCCTGGAGAATGTGTCCCTGGAGATCAGGTCGGGCGAGTTTTTGACACTGATGGGCCCGTCCGGGTCGGGCAAATCCACGCTGCTG
>JANWZY010000208.1:0-324 GCA_025061935.1 Verrucomicrobiia bacterium | reverse complement strand
GACCGCCCGACCCGCGGCAGATGCATCGTGCAAGGGATTGATCTAGGGCAACTGACCGAGTCTGAGCTTGCCGACTGGCGCAATCACAATGTTGGGTTTGTGTTTCAGACGTTCAATCTCATCCCGGTGCTGACTGCGTTTGAGAATGTGGAGTTGCCGCTACTTCTGACCGGGCTGAGTCGGCGCGAGCGACGCAAACGGGTTGAAACTGCGCTAGAGCTTGTCGGCCTGGCAGACCGCGCGCGGCACCTGCCGCGGCAGTTGTCCGGGGGCGAAGAGCAGCGTGTGGCGATTGCGCGTGCGCTTGTGACCGACCCGGTCCTG
>JANWZY010000207.1 GCA_025061935.1 Verrucomicrobiia bacterium | reverse complement strand
GCGCAAGGCATAATTCTGGAAGAGAGCGAAACGCGTGGCACGCTACCTGCCGCACAGCACAGTGCCGTATGCGCACTGTGGTATGGCTATGCGGCGGCGGGGCACAAGCGTGCACAACTCGGTGACGCTTTTTAACGCTGCATTAAAACCACGACTTCGGGCAGGTGTGAAAAGCGTTGCCGGAAGCGGGCTGGTTCGGCAGCTTTGGGCAAGTTAGCAAAAGCTACCGAGGCGGCTGTGTGATCGGACTCTGGTGGGCATACGTCGCATGGTGCTTGGTGGCAAGTAAAACGATTGTGGAATACGCATATTGGGACGTTAGCGGTGGGTAGCACAGCAGTGAACGATACGGGACGCGGACAGAAGCGTGCATTGACAAAATGCGCAGAACTGCGATAGGGTTGGCCCGTGACGCGGCGCGTCAGAGCAGTGGTGATGTGGCTGGTTTATGTGGCCGGTCTGCTATGGCTCGGGCTGGAGTCACATCACCATGAGCGCGGTGTGGGCGGGTTCGACCCGAACTGTGCCGCGTGTGTTTGGTCAAGTGCAAACGCGGCGGATGTCTTCGAGGCGCAGCCGGGTCTAATTTCACCGGAAAGTGCCTTCTGCGACGATTGGCCTGCAGATGTGGCGATACCGTCCGCCGAGTTTTTTGCAGCGACAGCGACGCGTGCACCGCCTAGATCCATCTCCTGAGCCAACGTCGGTTTCGTACTTTCCAACTGAACTTTGAACTTTGAACTTTGCTCGTATCGGGCTGGGTCGGCCCCTACGAGCGCCAACCCTTTTTGCCTGAAAGATGAAAATTGCCTTTAACCCTTTGATGCGGGGTGTGCTGGCCGCTGTAACTTTTTCCAGTGCAACAAATACGTTCTGTTCGGAATGGGGCGCTTTGGCCTTGACCGGACAATCAACTGAGCCAGTCGAGCAATTGCCCAGGCAGATGAAGCAGTTTGAACAGGGGCAAGGCACATCCAGCTCAGTATCCTCGCCCACGAACGGAACACCACCGTTGCCGGTGCTGGGCGCGCGTGCTGCGGCCCTGCCTGGCTCGGGGGCGGATCAAACTGTGGTGCAACAAACACCCTCAAGTCGAGCTGTGCTCAACTATCTCAATTTTAGCTTCAGTGCGCTGATGAGTGCGGGCGTTTCAACTGCGCGGAACGGTGAAATCCGCACCGGTCATCCTGCGCCTTATGAACGCGGCTTTTCACTCAACAGTGCGGAGCTAGCTGTCGAGGGTGCAGTTGATCCGTACTTCAAAGCTGCTGGTTCGGTATCGCTTGTTTTGGACCCGGATGGGCATTCTGAAGTCGAGCTTGAAGAAGCGTGGGCGGCCACGACTGCGTTGCCCTTTGGTTTGCAGGTCAAAGCCGGGCTGTTCCAAGCCGCGTTCGGTAGGCATAACCAGCAGCACGCCCACGAATGGGCGTTCGTTGACCAGCCGATTGCGCTAACCAGACTATTGGGCGACGATGGGTTGCGTCAGCCCGGCGCGCAACTGTCCTGGCTTGTGCCGATTGCCGTTTACTCGGAGTTGAGTTTGGGCGTGTTCAACAATCGTAACCCCGGCTTTGTTGCCACTGAGGAGACAGCCGAGGGGTGGCATTCAGTCTTACACGGCGGTGCGCTACAGGACCATGAGTTACGCGGGCCGGGTGACCTGTTGTTCGTACCTCGCATGTCCGTGTCGTTTGACCTTACTGGCACACAAACGTTGCTCAGTGGCGTTTCGGCCGCTTTCGGCCCGAACAATTCCGGGCCGGGCGCGGACACGCAGGTTTATGGACTCGACATTTACTGGAAATGGCGTCCTGAGCGTGCGGAAGCCGGTTTCCCGTTCGTTGCCGTGCAAGCCGAGGCGTTGTACCGGCGCTATGAAGCTGCTGCGCGCGTCGGCCCGACCGGCGCGGTGTTGCCGGCTGAGACGCTTCGCGATTGGGGGCTGTACGGGCAGGTGCTTTGGGGGTTCAAGCGGCGCTGGGTTGCCGCGTTCCGCGCTGAGTTCGCTTCTGCGGATACTGGTGCTTTTGACTCGGACTTACGGAATGACAGATTCAGGCTCTCGCCGAACCTGACGTTTTATCCGACCGAGTACTCGAAACTACGTTTCCAGTACAATTTCGACCACAGGCAGATTGCGGGCGCAGACCATTCCGCATGGGTCCAACTGGAGTTTATCTTGGGCGCGCATGCGGCGCATAAGTTCTGAAGTACGTTTCAGCGCGGGCAGCACATTACGCGACTTTTGATTTTTTGTGCGTTTTGGGCGGCTGCGCGGCTAAAGACGTGTGCGGAGAATCCATGTTGCAAAAGTTATGAAGCGATTTTTCTGCGTGATGCTTTGCAGTGCGATTGTGGGCGCGAGTGCGCACGAAAAACTGAATGTGGTCACGACGACCCCCGACCTTGCCGCAATTGCGCGTGCAATCGGTGGCGCTGAGGTCGAGGTTATCTCGCTGACCAAGCCGACCGAAGATCCGCATTTTGTGACGCCAAAGCCGAGCCTGGTTGTGAAGCTGAACCGTGCTGATGCATTGATTGAAGGCGGCGCCGAGCTTGAAGCCGGGTGGCTGACGCCGCTGCTTGATGCGGCGCGGAACCCAAAGCTCGGCATTGGCGCGCCTGGCCGAATTCAAGCGGCGCGCGCAGTCGCGTTAATCGAGGTACCCACTGGACTCGACAGGTCGCATGGCGACGTCCACGCGATGGGTAATCCGCACTTCATGACCGACCCGCTCAATGCCAGGGCCGTGGCAGAACTGGTCGCGGCGCGCTTTGCCACCCTTGCCCCTGAAAAGGCCGAGACATTCAAGACGAACCTTGCAAGGTTCACTGCGCAGCTTGAGTCGAAACTGGCGGAGTGGGAAAAGCTGCTGGCCCCATTTGCTGGTCGGCGCGTGGTTGCGTATCACAACACCTGGCCATACTTCGCGCGTCGGTTTAATTTGAGAATTGACCTGTTTCTTGAGCCCAAGCCCGGCATCCCGCCCACACCGGCGCATTTGACCGAGGTAATTGCGCGGATGAGAGCGGAGAAGGTCCGCGTTGTGCTTGTCGAGCCGTACCAGAACCGCAAGACCGCCGAGCGGATTGCTGCTGAGACTGGGGCGGTTTTGGTCGAGTTTTGTCAATTCCCAGGGGGCGTGAAAGGCGCGGGGCCAAGTTATTTTGAGTGGATGGATTACCTGGTGCGCGCGCTGTCAGACGCACTGGCAAAAACAGCCGAACAATGAGCGACGCAGTCCAATTCATGGCGTTGCCGTTCCTGGCCTGCACGGTGTTGCCGGGACTGTTGGTGTACCTAGGGCTGCACGTTGTGCAGCGCGAAATTGTGTTTGTTGATCTTGCGCTGGCGCAGGTGGCCGCGCTGGGCAGTTGCGTAAGCGTTCTGCTCGGGCACGACCCGTGCGCGTGGCAGACGTATGCATGGTCGTTTGGGTTTACGCTCGTAGGTGCGGGGATACTCGCTGTGCTGCGACCGCGCGACCGGCGCGTGCCGCAGGAGGCCGTGATCGGGATTGTGTACGTGCTCGCGGCCGCAGCCGCAATAGTTGTGTTGAACTATACCGTGCATGGCGCCGAAGAACTGCGGCGCATGCTTGTGGGCGAGATCATCCTGGTCAAGCCAGTGGAGCTTTTCGTTATGTTCGGTGTATTCGCAGCGGTAGCGGTTGCCCACTACCTGTTCCGCAAGCCGCTGCTCGCGTTGTCGTTTGGGCCACAGCCACCGCGTCATGTGGTTGGTTGGGATTTCTTGTTTTACGTGCTATTCGGCATTGTGGTGACTTGTTTCGTTCACATCGGTGGTGTTTTATTGACCTTTTGCTACCTGGTCATCCCCGCAGTGGTGAGCAGGTTGCTGGCTGCGTCGCTCCGCGCGCAGATATGCGCGGGCTGGCTCTTTGTTGCAATGGGTAGCGCCGCCGGGTTGGGCGTGTCGTATGTGGCCGACTGGCCGAGCGGCGCTGCGATAGTGTGCGCACTCGGATTTGCGCTTGTGATCGTGGTTGTGTACAAGCGCGTAATTCGACGCATTTGATATGGCCGGACAGCCGGGCGCCTGTTCCGGACAAGTGAGTTTCGCTCATGCTCCGTCGCGGCTGGATCGGCCGGATGCTGTCGGCCCGCCACCGGATACAAGAATGCTTGGCGCACGACGAAATTGCTACAATTGACCCGCAAAATACGGGGCGAGGCGTGCCTGTACCGAAAAGCTTTTTGGTCAGCGCTCGATGCGGGGAGGTCGAATGTCGTATGCCGAGCAGTTTTGACGGAGCAAACGCTCCAGGCCGCCGAGGATTCATGAGTCAGGCCCTGAGCGCAGCCGCAAAATTGACAAAAGCGGCTGCGACACGGATTCTTGTCCACGAAAGCCGCCGGATTGCGGATCGGCGCGATTCTACCCGAATGGCGACAACCGCGGACATTGAGGGTCAGTTGAACGAGACCGAGCGCCGGCTGTTGACCGAGGCGATCACCACTGCCCGGCCCAAGCCGAAGGTTGTGATTGAGGTCGGTACATGGCTTGGTGGCGGCAGCACAATCCATATCCTTCGCGCATTGGAGCAGAACGGCGAAGGGCATTTGTGGGGGATCGAAGCCGACCCTGCGGTTTACGCGCGGATGATCGAAAACATCAGGGTTGCCGCGCCCGAGGCGTCACACAGGTTCACCCCGCTGTTTGGGTACTCTGAGGATGTGCTGCCGAAGTGGCTGGCCGAGCGCGGACCGGGTTGCCAGGTTGATTTTGTGTTTCTAGACGGCGGCAACAATCCGCGCGAGCAAATCGTTGAGTTCAAGCTGCTCGATCCGCACATCCCTGTTGGTGGGCAGTTAATGGCGCATGACGCGAAGCTGCGCAAGGGCAAGTGGCTCGTGCCATATCTGTCGGCCTTGGACAACTGGCAGGTAACGATTCATGACACCGGTCCGGAGGGGTTACTACATGCGCTGAAGGTCGCGGCGCGCCCTACCCCGGCAAGCTTGCGCCGGGCCACGTTACGGCTGTTTATGCTTCAGTGCAATCCCATTGAGCTTGCAGCGGCCGTGTTGCCTTCGAGCGTGTGCGGGTTTGTGTTGAAGCTGTTGCCGCGCAGGTTTGCGCGCGGGTTGTCGGACGGGCGGTGGCAACGGAACGGCTGAGTAACCAGATGGATTGCATGGTGCCGGAACCTGATCCTGTTGGGCGTTTGCCCGGGAGTGGGC
>JANWZY010000206.1 GCA_025061935.1 Verrucomicrobiia bacterium | reverse complement strand
ATCGAGCCAGCTCTGGACTATCCTGCGCTTTAACAAGCGCGGCTACATGCACGCACGTCTATGAATGATAGCTCGCGATTGCGACGGTGCTCATCTGTCGCCGGGCGCTTTGGATTGCGCCGGTGCAAGCCGGCGCTCTGATAACCCCCCGACTGCGCGCGTTCCAAACGACACCGCACAGGCTGGCGATGTTCGTCTTGGGTTTTGTGCTTTGGATTTGTCTCGGATTCCGAGTCTCGTGCTTCCGGTTTCGCGTCACGGCTTGTGCAGCCGGTAGAATTTGTTCCCGACCGGGTACGACTCGATGTACTCGATGCTCGGGCCGTTGGTCCGGTACGGCGGCGGGATCGTAACCCAGACACTGCCGCCACTGACAAGGTTGGTTGTCGCTTGCAGTACCCAGCCGGCTGAATCTGCAAGCGGCCATGAAAACACAACAGTGTTGGTCGCTGTGCGCGCCACCGTCAGGTACGGCGCGCCGGGCGTCTGAACCGCAGCGACTACGCCCCAAAACCCGCCCTGCACAGAGTACACTCCGCCGGTCATGACCGGCCCAGCGTCCGGCTGACCGATTGTGCCACTTACAGTGTACAGGCCGCCGGTGCTGGTGCCGCCCCCGCCATCAATTGTCCACCAGTCAATTGAATACTGCGCGAAAACGGAAAGCGAAAGGCATAAAACGGGAACCAACAGTGCCCAGAAGAACGCAAAGCGTTTGGACTGCGCCGGCTTAACCGCACTACAGCCCGGGGCACAACAGCGGTCACGTTTGGCCGGCACACGCGCTGCAGACGCTTCGCAATTCGCCAAGTCCATTCCGGGAATGCCCCCGTGCCGGGCACGCCCGGGATGCGAACCGCTCAGCCTAAAGGCTGGACACCCAACAAGATGTGCACGCGTGTCAGCGGTGCATGCCTGACCTATGAAAAGCGGCGGCAAGCCGTCGCACTCCAAAACGCCTGCGCGCAGTCCGATGTTTGTTCGGAGCTTTGTGCTTTGAATCTGGTTCGGATTTCGGATTCCGTGCGCCGGATTTGTCACAGGCGTAGCGGCGGCCCGTGCGCAGGCCGCAGTCAGGCCGCACTCCAAAACGCTGCCGCGCAAGCCGGACACCATTTGAAATTTGGAGCTTCGAATTTGTTTCGAGTTTCGGATTTCGTGCTTCGGATTTGTCATGGGGCCTCCTTTTCACTTAACGAGTTGCTGCACCAGTCGCTTCAGTTCGGCCAATTCACGCTTCAATTCTGCGATCTCGGCATCCTTTTGCTCGAGCTTTTTGTTCAACCCTTGAATGGCGGCCAGTGCGACGCCGTCGGCGTCTATGGTTGTGATGCCCGTGTCGGAGTCGCCCAGCCCGAACGCGGCATGGAAGTCTTGGGCCGTAGGACCGATGTGACGCACAGCCGGGTCCTGGCCCTTGTAGTTCCAGGTCTGGATCGGCAGCTCACGCAGTTTGTGCAGTACCTCGACCGGGTCAACCGGCGCAAAGTTTTCCTTGGCGTTGCGGTCGCTGATGCTGGTCCAAGCCCCGCTGCCCGGGGCCAAATAAACTCCCGTGGTGGCGTTGGTGTTACTGAACAGCCTGTATCCGCCGCTGGCGCGCATGGTGACCGAGTTGGCGTTGGTCGAGGCTATGTCTGCGTCGGTTGCGTCGGCCCAGACGAATGCGCCGGTGTGGTTGGCCTTGGCCCGGCGGCCTGCAGCAAAGGCGTAGTTGGTGGCGAAGTTCCTCTCACCGCCCGGGATGGTGGCGCAAAAGGCGTTGGCTGCGATGTTGTTGTCGTAACCGCCGCCGATGAAGCTGTAGTCGGCGTTAGTGCCGATGTCGTTCGCCTCTCCGCCTGCAATGGCTGCTCGCCACGAATTGTCCGCGATGTTGTTGTTGTACCCGCCGCCGATGAAGCTGGATTCAGCGTTAGTGCCGATGTCGTTCCAAATTCCGCCTGCAACGGTGGCGCACAGCGAGTTGGCCGCGATAGCGTTAGCTGCGCCGCCGCCAATCGTGCTGAAGTCCGACCGGACGGAATTGATGTAGGCAAATTCCCAGTAGTTTGTTGCGCCGCCGCCGGCAATTGTGGCGCCTACCACACCCGGCGCGACAAAGTTAACCGGCGCGCCGCCAATCACATTAGGTGCACCGGCACCATTCGGTTCCAACCGCAGCGCGCGCAACCGGTTGACACGCAGCTCGAGGGGCTGGTTGTCTATGGTGCCAACGAAATGTGTGCCCGGAGTAGTGCCGGCATTGCCGCTAAGCAGCCAGACCTGGTTGGTCCGCGCCACGTTGGGCGCCAGCCGCGCGTCCGGCACGGTTCCGCTGGCCAGCTCGGTGGCGTTGAGCGAAGTCAGCTCTGCACCGCTGCCACTGAAGCTATTAGCCGGATTGTTGAACGTGACCGGTCCGGAGTATGTGCCAGCCAGGTTGGCCGAAGGTATAGTGCCGGTCAATTGACTGGCAGGCAGCGGGCCGCTCAAGCTGCTGGCTGTAATGGCATAAGGGGTTGGTGTGAGCCGTTGCCGCGGGCTGAGTGTAGTGAACGGGCCGATTGCGGTGCGGACTTCCAACTGCAGCCAGCGATCGGCGCCGGGAAAGTTGGTTCCGAAGTCCAGTGTTAACACAAACAGGCCGTTGGTCACGCCTACTATGACCTGCTGCGGCGAGTTGTCTGCGAGCTTGGTGCCGCCGGTTGCGGCGTCCCAGAGCGTTGGCTGGAACTCGGCCAGCCCAGTGTAGGGCAGCCCGCCGCTGTTCAGCCGACCCTGATACGTAAAGGCAGTGCCTTGAGAGTACAACTGTGTTGCATGCATGCACAAACCGAGCGCGACACCCAGCAACGCACTCGGAGCGTATCCTTTCGAGCTGCGCATGTTCGGTTTCATCGCGGTCATGATGGTTGTTTTTTTTGAGTGGACTTTCCCCGAGGTGCGGCCTCAATCGCGGCTGCGCCCGCGCCGCGAACTGCAGACAGGCTCGCGCTTCGGCTAAAAAGGCGCGTTCTTTGTGGCTTGGCCCGGAGCCAAACCGTTCAGAGAACGATGCCGTCGGGCACCGTGCTAGTGATTGTGTCTGCTCACGCGGGTCGGTCAAGCGCGAATCTGGGCATTAGCTATCAACGGCCCGCAATTCATGCCATTGGGCCATGCCGTTTTGGGGCTGTGGGGCTGCTGCGCGCCAAACTCTTGTGCAGGCTTGTGACATGCCCTGAGTCGGGCCACTACAAAGCCAGGTGCGGCGGTGCGAAAACCCGGTCGGTGGATGAAGCGTTTGGCCTTATCGGCTCAAATTTTTGCAGGTCATGCGCTCGGTTGGCACGGGTCGCATTCCCGGGCGATATGCATCGCAGTGGCCCACGTTTTCGTTTGGCCCACGTTTTCGTTTTGCGCAGGCGCGGCGTGTGCACCAGAATCCAGCGGCAGATGAACCGCGCTGTGTTTCTTGATCGTGACGGTACGATCATCGTCGAGCGGAACTATTTGCACCGGCCCGAAGACGTGGTTGTGCTGCCGGGTGCTGGACGCGCACTGAAACGTTTGCAAGATGCCGGGTTCAGGTTGTTTATCGTGTCGAACCAGTCGGGGGTCGGGCGCGGATACTTTACACTTGCGGACGTCGAGCGCGTGAACGCGCGCTTGACGCAATTGCTTGCACCGCACGGCGTGCGGTTCGACAAAATTTACATAGCGCCCGAGGCGCCGGACCAACCCAGCCCGGGCCGGAAGCCATCGCCCAAGTTCCTCTTCGACGCGCGCGACGAATTCGGTGTTGACCTCGGTGCAAGCTATATGATCGGCGACAAGTTGATCGACCTCGAGTGCGGCTGGAACGCGGGGGTCAGAGCGGCGTTGCTGGTACGCACCGGGTACGGGAGACAGACCGAGCAGGAGTTTGCAGACAAGCTCGGGCGCGCCGTGATAGTGGACGACATTGCTGCGGCTGCGGACTGGATATTGAGCCAGTCGGCCATGTGAACTTACGAGCTTGTGGACCGGTTCGGCGGCATTGCCGGCATCGGACTCGGGTGGCGAACCGTGGTAGGTCCCGAACACACTTGCGCCGTGCTAAAGTTTGAAATTCCACGAGTCGGCGGAATATTTCTCGGCGGCCAGTTTCCGAATGGCAGCAGTTGGCACGTATTCGGCGCTTGTGTTTGCCCCCCACACGTTCCGGAGTGCGGCCTTGACCATGCAGGCTGCTAGACCGAGATTCGTCAAGAACTCGCTATGCGCGCGGTTACGCCTGTAGTCGGGCTGCCGCGACGGCAACGGCAGCAGTTCGTCAACGAGCCGAATGTCGAAGTTGAGCAAAAACGTGCCATGGAACAGCAGGAACCGTCTGCGCCGCCGCTGGGAATTGCCAGAAAATTTGCGGTCGCCGATGGCTAAATCAGTGATTCCCTGGACCGTCACTTCCACAGGTGCGGTTTCACGCCGCGCGGCGCCCAGCGCCGCACCCACAGCCGCACAATTGCGTTCCAAAACAAACCGGTTCGTCTGAGCCACCGTACCGAACTCCTCACGAATCCTCAGAATGAGCGAGTAGTTAAGGCATCCCGGGCCTATGACCACGGCGCCGCCGCCGCTGCACCTGCGGTGGACCGGGATGCCCCGCAGCCGGCACGCGTCAAGGTTGACTTCGCGCGCGACCCGATTCGCGTACCCGACCACGACGAAGTACTGGTCCGTTTCCCATACGCGGAGCACTTCGTCTGTCAGGCCTGCCTCAGCCGAATCAAGCAGTGCCTCGTCGCATGCGAGGTTTTCGGCCGGCGTAGAAAATGTCAGGTCGAGATAGTCCATACCTCCGTGCGGAAGCCTGCATAACCGCGCGAATGCGCGGCAAGCTCAATCCGACCATTGGGCGAGTTCTGGTATCGTGCGTGCTTGATCCGTTCGGGTTGGCCTCCCGATGCGGCGATTTACTTGCCCGAGCTTTTTGGGTGACGCGATGCATTTGTGCGCTAGTTTGGGCATGGCTCTTACGGCTTGCCCGTGCTTTTGCAGATTTATTACTGGCGATCCCGCGGCGACTTGAGGGTTAAGCGCTGGCGCAACCGCTTCGATTGGTTGTAGTCGCCCGGCTACTGATTTTGGGGAGCGTGCGGTTCACTTACACCGTTGGCTGTGGGGGCTGTTAACGTTATCAAGCCTTCCATAAATCCGTAACTCTTCTCATGCAGTTCCCATGGCATCCGGCTTCAGCCGGGGGTAAAACGCATCCGCACCA
>JANWZY010000205.1 GCA_025061935.1 Verrucomicrobiia bacterium | reverse complement strand
TTAACCAGGACGTTCAACCAGGATGCGCGCCGAACTTTTTCCTGAACTCGCGTGGGGTCATTTTCGTGGATGCCTTGAAATACCGCGCGAAATGTTGGAAGTCGGCGAACCCGAGTGCCTCGGCCACCTGGCTTATAGGCATCTGGGTTTGGATTAGCAACTGACTTATTTGTTGGATGCGGGCGCGACGGATCGCCTCGAGCACAGTTTGACCCAGTTCATTTCTGAAGCGTTTTTCGAGCGCGCGGCGGGACAAGCCTGCGGCGCGCGCGACGTCTTCGACAGACATCGGCTGACGCGCATTGTCGCGAATGAACCGCAGCGCTTTGGCCAGCGGCTTGTCCTCGACTGCAATCACATCGGTGGACCTGCGTGCGAAGACGTTTGTGGCCGTTGCAACTATCTTTTGAGGGACGCGTTTGAGTCCGCGCATCAGGCCATCGAGCGCCTGCGCGGCTTCATATCCGGCGCGCTCGAAGTTGATCCCCACGCTTGACATGGGTGGGTCGGCAAGCCCGCACACGACCTCGTCATTGTCGGCTCCGATCACACCAACCATGTCCGGAACGGTGATGTTGGCTAGTTTACAGGCCTCCATAACCTGCTGGCCGCAGTCGTCGTTGCATGCCATTAGGCCAACGGGTTTCGGCAACGAGTCGAGCCATTGTGCGAGTGCGCGGCGTTCATTCGCCCAGTCGGTTTTGGCTTGGGAAATAATGTATTCTGCTGGAGGCGTAAAACCCGCCTGCACGATCCGTTCACGGAACGCCTCTTGGCGAAGCTTGGACCAGGGGGTGTGCTCGAGCGTAGTGCCCGCATAACCGACGAACGCGAAGTGCCGGAACCCGCACGACAACAGGTGCTCGGCCGCCATGCGGCCGATAGCGGCTGAGTCGGTGATTACATTGACCAGGCCTGAGACCTCGGGCCGGCTGTGCCCGACAACGACAGCAGGCATTCCGAAAGCCAGTACCTCGTCGAGCTTATCCACGTCACGCAGTATGATCCCGTCGGCGTCAAGAGTTTTTAGGAGTGGCCACGCCTTTTCGAGCCCGGCGGGTTCCCAATAGAACGACCACGGACCGTAGTGGTGGGCATAGTTGGCAATACCTTTTAGCAGCGCGCGGCCTGAAGCCCGCGATGACTCGATTAGCAGGATGACTTTCGGGATCCGTTGCTTTGGCATATGTATAACTACGCAGCCTTATTCTGCGTACCAGCGAGAGCGCAGTGTAGCATACCTGCTGCGGTAGCAAAAAAAAATCCGACCCCGGCTGAACGGCCGGAGCCGGATACGAGTACAATGAAAAGCAGCGCTTACTCGTGCAAGTACACGTCCCAGCCGATGTATTTGCCGAGCGCCTCGGCTACGCCCGCTGCAATGCATGACGGGTTGATGGCTACGTGGTGCTCGAAGCCGTTCTCGCAGATGTATCGGAGTAGCTTTTGGAAGTTCGGGATTTTTACTACGCCGAATCCGCCAAATGTCTGCAGCGGGTCTTTGGTGATTTCGCCTTCGCCGACATATGCGCGGATGCATCCCCATCGGTCGTCGGTGCTGATGCGCAAGTATGTGAACGATGTCGCCTTCACTCGGCCCACCACCGTGCCGTATGTGTTCTGCTGTCCGACCGTGCCGGCAATTATGGCCTGGTAATCCATTGTTGGTTTGGCCTCAAACAGGTCTTTGGGCAGGTTCGAGCAGTGGAAAATTACGCCTTTGTCGGGGTCGGTACCGTAATTGTTGTTCCAATCGACCAACGCGCTGGGTTTGCCACTGGCTTGTGCCATTGCATACATGGCAACGGCGCCGGTTACATCAACTTCGCACGCGCTGGACAGGCCCATGTTGCTCATCATGCTCATCACTGTACAAGGCACGACGCCGAAAAACTCTTCCATCGCCGTCCAGCACTGGATGGCTGTTGCGTTCACATTGGTACTTTTCATCCAGTCCGCGAGAGCCACGCCGAATTTGGCCATCTTCAGCAGGGCGGGGGCGGGCACATCGCGAGTTGCTGCGTAATCCTGGATTTCTTTAAGTTTCGCTTGGACACGCCGGTCGTTGTCCTTGAGCTTGTTGACCCACCCGAACAGTTCGTATAGGTCAATTGTTTCGACGCTTATGCCGGCTTCTTCGAGCAGTTTCTCGCTGTATCTTACAGTATTGAAGGCCGCAGGCCGTGCACCGATTGCGCCGACACGCAGATTTTTCAGTGCGCGCACGACGCGGCAGGTGACCACGAAGTCCTGCAGGTCTTGAATGAAAGTCTTGCTGTCTGGTTCGTCGGTGTGCAAGCGCGTCAGTGTAAACGGAATGCCGTACTGACGCAGGTTGTTACATACGGACATTTTGCCGCAGAAGCTGTCGCGCCGGTCATTGATGGTCATGCGCTTCGGGTCGTCATTGAACGCGTGCACAAGCACGGGTACGCGCAGGCCCGACCACCGGATCGCGTTGGCCACGCCGCGCTCGTCGCCAAAATTCGGCAGCGTGACAAGTATCCCATCTATTTTGTCTGCGTTCCGCTTGAATAGCTCGGCGCATTTCTGCGCATCGCTCATGCTTTCGACTGAGCCGAATTTGGTCGCTGTGGTGGGCAGGATCACGGCTTTGATGCCGAGCTTTTCAAGCGTACTTAGAATCGCTTTGCGTCCCGAATCGCATAGGTGATCCGGGAAGAACCCGCGGTTGCCTACAATTACTCCCAGTGTAACTTGCGTTTTCATTTAGGTCCTGTTCGTTTGAAGTGCTCGCCTTAGTTCTCGCAACTGATCTTTGGCCCGGTTCGCAGTCATTGCGCCCGAGCTCAGAGCAAATTTCGTTAAATCATGCACGCACTTTAACCTGAAAGCAACCCGTTTGTTGTTAAAAATGCAGCCGGGTCGAATCACGTTACGCAGACGCTTCATTTTGCGGATGCATGGCTAAGCCACGCGGGGGCGTTCTCGTCGCGTAGGGTAATGGACGCCGAGCCGGGGCTGACCGGGACATAATGTGCGGTTCCCGAACGAACGATTTCCGGGCGTGTGCTCACGGATTTAGCCCAAATACGTGCGTGGGTGTCGGCAATGGCCCGCTCAAAAATGAAAGCCGAAGTCGCTAAAGCAGGTTTTGGCCACGTTTCCAGAGGCTATTTAAATGGCTGATGGGGATGGACGCGATTCCAGCCGCGGACGAGGCCGATCCTACACACAGGAACCAGGCTCGGAACTTTGAACGCCCCGAACAGAGCAGATTATTGGTTGCGGTTTTCGATGCTTGGCCACTTGGATGGAGGCTTTAGGCTTTTCCCGCACAGTGGTTTGGTTGGTCCAGATCAGGCATAGGCAGGTGTGGCGGTGGCGAAGTTTGCCTTTGTGGTTTTTGTTTTCCGTGCCTGACTGGGAAACCCCTAATTGGCATTTGCGTTTTAAGCGATTAGCCAATATCAATTCGGCGATGAGTTGTATGATTCCGAGTCGCACTATAACTGTTTGCGTCGGGTTGATCGGCGCGGTTTCCGTCGTCGCAAGCACAAACATGGCGCCGGCTAAGTTCAAACTAATCACGGTTGACCCTGGCCATTTCCACGCTGCGCTGGTCCAAAAATTCATGTATCCGGACGTTGACCCGGTTGTGCACGTGTACGCGCCGTTCGGCGAAGACCTCATCGAGCATCTGCGGCGCATTGAACGGTTTAACACGCGGACCGGAAACCCGACCGATTGGCGTCTGCGCATATACATCGGCCCTGATTTCCTCGACCGGATGCTGGCTGAAAAGCCGGGTAACGTGGTCGTGCTATCGGGCAATAACGCAAAGAAGACCCAGTACATTCTTAAGTCTGTGCAAGCAGGGTTGAACGTGCTAGCTGACAAACCGATGGCGATTACGCCCGCAGACTTTCAGTTGCTCAAGCAGGCGTTCGCTGTGGCAGAATCCAATCGGGTGCTCATCTACGACATCATGACCGAGCGGTTCGAGATCACCTCGATCCTCCAACGCGAGCTGGCGCAGCAGCACGAGCTGTTTGGCCAACTGCTCAAGGGCACGCCGGACGACCCGGCCATTGTGAAAGAAAGTGTACATCATTTCTCGAAAGTGGTCGCGGGTGCGCAGCTCAAACGTCCCCAGTGGTTTTTCGATGTCCGGCAGCAAGGCGAGGCCATTGTTGACGTGAGCACGCATTTGGTTGACCTGATCCAATGGCAAGCATTCCCTGAACAGGCTTTAGACCCGTCGGATGCAAACGTGCTCCGCGCGCGGCGCTGGACGACACCGCTCACGCGCGAACAGTTCAAGAAGATCACTGGCGCAGACGATTTCCCAGATTACCTCCGGCAGGATGTGAAGGGGGGCATTTTGCATGTGTATGCCAATGGCGAGTTCACATATACGTTGCGCGGCGTGCACGCGCGGGTCTGTGTGAAATGGGCGTTCGAAGCGCCGCCCGGCGGCGGCGACACGCATTTCTCGGTCTTGCGCGGTACCAACGCGCGGCTGGTCATCCGCCAGGCCGCCGAACAGAAGTACAAACCGGTCTTGTACATTGAAAAGGCTACGAACGAGCCAGATACCGCGTTCGAACGGGTCGTGGCACGCGCCATCGAAAAGCTGCAAACCAAGTACCCGGGGGTCGGGTTCGAGCGCGAAAAAGCTGGCGTGTGGCGCGTCACTATCCCGGCTAAGTACGCCGTCGGGCACGAGGAACATTTTGCCCAGGTGACCGAAAACTTTTTGCGGTACCTGCGCGCGGGCAGGCTGCCGCACTGGGAAGTGCCGAACATGCTCACCAAGTACGCCACGCTCATGCAGGCGTATGAGTTGAGCAGATGAACGCGGCCCTACGTTTGGCCCGCCCCATTGTGTGCGGGGTGGTGGGTGCGGGGCGCCGCCGGCGCACCGTACTCGTGAAATAGTTGCTGACTTGACCCGCCCAGCACCAAGTAGTCTAGCTAAAACTCAAACTGTCCCTGCGCCGGATTCACGACCTGTTTGTTGTTTAGCCTTTAGGCTGAATCGTTCGTGTGTGGGACCATGCTTGTCGCGTTTGACCTGAGTTCACACTACGCGCTTGGGTGCCCGTTAGGAGGCAGTTCCGAAAAACTCCTCGGGGCCTGCGGCAGAAGCCGATAAAACCCGTGAAGGAGGATTAGCCGCGCTTGTTAAAAGCACGGCCGCGCGCGAATCTGTGAGCAGTGGCTTCCACGTTTTCACAAACGTGGCTACGGCCGCCACCACGTAGCTGCGCTT
>JANWZY010000204.1 GCA_025061935.1 Verrucomicrobiia bacterium | reverse complement strand
CGAGCATGTCACCAGGCTTAACTTCGAGCGAAAAGTTTCTGAACTCTTTGATTTTGGCCACTGCGACAAGCGGTTTCTTCTCGCCCGGCTCGCGGGCTTTCTCGGCGTCTTTCGGGTCAATGGCGCCGTACTTGACCAAGTGCCCCAATTCGGCTTTGGTCAGCCGCTGGGGCTTCTGGTCGCCGAACGCTAGCTGAACGGCATTGTACCCGTCTGTCTCGGTCTTCTTGACCTGCAAGACGCGGTTCGGCCCTGCCAAAATCACGGTCACAGGGGTGATGACGCCGTTAGCGTCATACACGCGCGTCTGGCCCAGCTTTTTTCCGATTAGTCCGATAGGCATACGGCCCTAAACTTTGATCTGGATGTCCACGCCAGCCGGCAGGTTCAGTTTTTTAAGTTCGTCAATGGTTCTGGCGTTTGGGTCAATTATATCTATCAGCCGCTTATGCGTGCGCTGCTCGAAGGTCTCCTGAGACTTCTTGTCCGTGTGCGGCGAGCGCAGCACGGTGAACCGCTCGATGCGCGTCGGCAGCGGGATCGGCCCGGCCACACGCGCGCCGGTGCGCTTGACCGTCTCGACTATTTCCCGCGCCGACTGGTCTATGACGCGGTGGTCATAAGCTTTCAACCGTATACGAATGCGTTGTCCCGGCATACAAAGAACATGCTGTTAAATTGTTCGCTCCGCAGAAACTACACCAACCCCTTCAAGTATCTTTTCGGCGATATGCGTCGGCACCGGTTCGAAACACAACGGCTCCATCGAGTATGCCGCGCGCCCCTTCGACAGCGACCGTATCGCGGTCGCGTAACCGAACATTTCGGCCAGCGGCACTTCAGCCGTGATCACGGTGCCGGTGTCGCGGACCTCGATCCCGACGATCTTGCTCCGGCGCCGGTTCAGGTCGCCGAGCAAATCGCCCTGGTACTCGATCGGGGTTGTGACCTCGACTTTCATGATCGGCTCAAGCAAAATCGGCTCTGCCTTCTTGGCTGCGTCCTTGAAGGCAAAAATCCCAGCCATTTTGAACGCTAACTCGCTGGAGTCAACTTCGTGATACGACCCGTCAACAATCGTCACCTTCAAGTCCACCATGGGGAAGCCTGCCAACACACCGCCTTCAATGGCTTCCCTAATGCCTTCTGTCGCAGCAGGGATGTATTCTTTGGGCACGACGCCGCCAACGATTTGGCTTGTGATTTCGATGCCCTTGCCGCGCTCGTTCGGTGCAAGCTCGATAACAATGTGCCCGTATTGCCCGCGCCCACCAGTCTGCCGGATGAACTTCCCCTCGCCCCGTGCAGGCTTGGTACACGTCTCGCGGTATGCTATTTGTGGCGGGCCGGCCACGGCCTCGACGCCGTACTCCCTTAAGAGCCTGTCGCGAATAATCTCCAGGTGCAGCTCGCCCATGCCGGCTATGATGAGCTGACCAGTTTCGTTGTCGGTGTGGCACCGGAACGTCGGATCGTCCTCGGCCATGCGCTTGAGGCTTTCGACCAGCTTGTCGCGGTCTGCCCGCGTTTTAGGCTCTACCGCCATGGAAATGACAGGCTCGGGGAACGTGGGCGGTTCGAGCAGGACATGCAACCGCTCGTCGCAGAGTGTGTCTCCAGTGGTGATGTTGCGCACACCGACCAGCGCCGCTATCTCGCCGGCGTACACTTCTTCGACGTCTATCCGTTTGTCGGCCTGAACCATCATGAGCCGTGCGACGCGCTCGCGTTTGCGCGTGCGCGGGTTGTAAATCGTGTCGCCTTTCTTCAGTCTGCCGCTATAGACGCGGAAAAATACAAGCTTCCCGGTGTAGGGATCGGACCAAAGCTTGAACACGAGCGCGCAGAATTTGGCTTTATCGTCCGGCTGAAGTTGCACCACCTTGTTGGGGTCCGTCACGTGCTGTGCGCGCGCGGGTGGTATGTCGACAGGTGAGGGGAGGTAATCAATGACGGCGTCTATGAGTGGCTGGATAGCGCGGTTCTTGAGCGCCGAGCCACAGAGCACTGGCACGAACTCGATCTTGCATGTCAAGCGCCGGATCGCCTGTTTCAGCACCGCCGGCTCGACAGGTTTGCCTTCTAGTACAAGCTCGGCGATTTGGTCGTCCTTGTTCGAAACCGCTTCTATCAGCTCGGCCAGTGCGCGCTTCGCGTAGGCCTGCAGGTGCGGGGGTACTTCGGTAATTTGATAATTCAACCCGTACTCATCGGCCGGGTCATAAATGATGGCCTTCTGATTGACCACATCGATTACGCCCTCGAACGCGTCCTCTTGTCCAATTGGCAGGTAGATCGGGTACGCGTATGCGCCGAGTCGGCGCCGCATCTCGTTCACCACGTTTTCGAAGTTGGCCCCGACCCGGTCCATTTTGTTAACGAACGCCAGCCGCGGCACGCGATACTTGGTGGCCTGGCGCCATACCGTCTCGCTCTGCGGCTGCACGCCTGCGACGCCGCAGAACACCGCCACGGCGCCGTCGAGCACGCGAAGCGACCGCTCGACCTCTGCGGTGAAGTCCACGTGTCCGGGCGTGTCAATGATGTTGATCCGATGCGGCACACCCGTGAAGCTTTTGCAAAGGCCCGGCTCGGCCTTCTGTGTCCAGTAACAAGTTATAGCTGCGGCGGTGATGGTAATGCCGCGCTCGCGTTCCTGCTCCATCCAGTCGGTGACGGTGTTGCCGTCGTCCACGTCGCCCATGCGCGAGATTAGGCCTGTGTAAAACAGAATACGCTCGGTTATGGTCGTCTTGCCGGCGTCTATATGCGCCGCAATGCCAATATTGCGCATCGCTTCGACCGGGTATTTCCGTTCGAGCGTGCCGAGCTGTTTTCCGTTCTCGCTCAGAGCTTGCATTCGTGACGCGGTGACAAAAATGCCCCGACACCAACTAATCGGCCTATCGGGGCATAGCGCTAAAACCTGCTCACCACCTGAAATGTGCGAAAGCCTTGTTCGCCTGGGCCATCTTGTGCACTTCGTCGCGCTTGCGGATCGCGCTGCCTTGGCCCTGATAAGCATCCAAGATTTCGGCCGTAAGTGCCTGACGCATCGGTACGCCTTTGCGCGCGTCGGCGAAGTCCACGATCCAACGCAGAGCCAGAGACAGTTGCCTGTCTGGGGGCACCTCTACCGGCACCTGGTACGTCGCGCCACCGACACGCCGTGCCTTGGTTTCAATGCGCGGCTTGACGTTTTCGACTGCGCGCTGCAGTACATCAACCGGATTGGCCGATTGCGTCTTTGTAGCGATCTGCTCCAGCGCGTCGTACACGATCCGCCGCGCCAAGTTTTTCTTGCCGCGCTCCATGACCACATTGATCAGCCGCGCCACTAGGACGCTGTTGAACTTGTGGTCGGGCGCTATCGGTCGTTTAACTGCCCTGCGCCTTCGTGCCATACATCCCTGAATCAGGCTGCTGCGGCAGGCGCGGCCGCGCCTGCGGCAGGTTTGGTTTCCTTCGGCCGTTTCACACCGTATTTGGACCTGCTGTTGCGCCGTTTTTCGACGCCTGTTGCGTCCAATCTGCCACGAACAATGTGGTACCTGACGCCCGGCAGGTCTTTAACCCGCCCGCCACGGATCACTACCAACGAGTGCTCCTGCAGGTTGTGGCCCTCGTCAGGTATGTAAGCAATCACCTCGTAGCCGTTGGTCAGGCGCACTTTGGCCACTTTGCGCATGGCCGAGTTCGGCTTCTTCGGCGTGCGTGTCATTACTTGAATGCACACGCCGCGCCGGAACGGCGACCCTTGCAATGCGGGCGCCTTGGATTTGCGCTTCAGCTTGCGCCTGCCTTTGCGAACAAGTTGATTTATCGTCGGCATTTGCTCGTACCTCGATTTTTGCCGTTGTTCAAGTGAGCAGAAAGTATAGCACAGTCCTTTGCGAGTGCAACGCGGTTTTACGCGCCCAGACTGCGCGCGACCTCGTTAAGTGCTCGACACAGGCGTTTCGGCGCGGTCGGGCGTGGCCGCCTGCTCCGGCGCCGGCTCTTCGGGCAGCTCGACCAACGGTTTCAACCGCACCTTGCGGTGATACTCGTAACCGGTGCCCGCCGGAATTATGTGCCCTACAATAACGTTCTCTTTGAACCCGAGCAGTCGGTCCACGCGCGCCTGCGCCGCTGCGTCCGTCAACACGCGCGTGGTGTCCTGGAACGACGCGGCGCTGAGGAAGCTGTCGGTTTCGAGCGACGCCTTGGTGATGCCGAGCAACACCGGTTGTGCTTCGGCGGGTTTGCCGCCCATGGCCTCGACACGCCGGTTCTCTTCCTCAAATTCGAGCTTGTCAACCTGCTCACCCCACAAGAACTGCGTGTCGCCCGGCTCGGTGATCCGCACCTTCCGCAACATTTGGCGGACAATGATCTCGATGTGCTTGTCGTTGATGGTCACGCCCTGCAGCCGGTACACCTCTTGCACTTCATTGACCAAGTGTTCCTGCAGCTCCTGAGGCCCGCAGATTTCCAAAATTTCGTGCGGGTCAACGGGGCCTTCGGTCAACTGCTGGCCTTTCCGTACAAAATCGCCTTTGAACACGATGACGTGCTTGCCGATAGGAATGAGGTGTTCCTCCTCGACGCCCGTCTGCGGGTCGCGAATGATAATGCAACGCTTGCCACGCACGCTCGGGCCGAAATCAACAATCCCGTCAATTTTCGATATCTCAGCCGCGTCCTTCGGCCGCCGCGCCTCGAACAGCTCGGCCACACGCGGCAACCCCCCAGTGATGTCTTTGGTCTTTACGATCTTGCGCGGCGTCTTCGCCAGGAGTGTCCCGGCAACGATCCGCTCGCCTTCGGTGACCACGATATGCGCGCCGGACGGGATCAAGTAGTTCGCCACCGGCTCGCCCTTATCGTCGAGCACGACAATCTGCGGATGCAGGTCTTCCTTGTGCTCGATCACGACCATGGCTTCCTGGCCGGTCACCTTGTCCACTTCAATCTTCATGGTCACGCCTTCGATGATGTCGTGGAACTTCACGCGCCCGGCCTTCTCGGAAATGATCGGCACGTTGTGCGGGTCCCATTGCACAAATGCCTCGCCTTTCCTTACACGGCCACCATCCTTGACCATGATAACCGCGCCGATGACGAGGTTGTGCGTCTCCAGCTCGCGCCCGTCGTCACTGAGTACAGAGACCGAGCCGTTCTTTTTGAGCACGATGCAGTTGCCGTCTTCAAGCTAGACGAATCGCACCACGTTGTACTTAACGATGCCATCGTGCTTG
>JANWZY010000203.1 GCA_025061935.1 Verrucomicrobiia bacterium | reverse complement strand
ACGCTAAAGCGTGCACTACAAACACGCCTCACGCTAAGCATGCACACCAACCGTTTGTAGTTCAGCCTTTAGGCTGCTACATGTTCGCAGTCCAGCCCCGCGACATGCGGGGCTGCTGTTTGTTTGTAGCTTTGCCGGCGCATGCAGTTCCGGTTGCAATCGAGTCTCACGCTAAAGCGTGCACTACAAACACGCTTCACGCTAAAGCGTGCAGAGCAAACGTTTGTAGTCCAGCCTTTAGGCTGTTGTTTGCATGTAGGTTTGGCGGCATACACAGGCTATTTGGCGCTGATCCTCACGCTAAAGCGTGCATCGCGAACATTGGTGGAGGGTCGCGCTCCGTCGCGATCCGACAAAAACGTGCGTCGCGCATTCAGCGGGACGCTTTGGAGCGCGGTGCTCCTGCACCGCTTTCTGTTCGATCCAAAGCTGCAGAAGGGTTTGGTTTCATCACGACCGCATGGAGAGCGGACTTTCATGTCCGCCGGGCCAATCCGGCGCCGACGGCGCGGCACCCTCCAGAAACAGTCAATGGATGGTTGTGCTCTGCCACAACCGCAACCCGCCGCTTGGCAAGGCACATGGAACAGCGCAGGCGGAACTGCGCCCACTTAAGCAAGCCGTTGCGGCTCTTTCCTGTCCCACATTCGACGAACCTATTATGAAACCGAAAACCGAAAAGCGCATATGAAACTTATCATGCGGAACTGGCGTTGGTTGGCTTGCCTTTTGGTCGGTGGGTTAATTTGTGCCACATACCTTGTAGGCCAAATACAGAGCAAGCAAAACGGTAATGGCGCCGGAGTGAACCGGCCCCGCGCAGGGGCCGTCTTGCCACCAGATGAAGTGGAGGCTGCCGAGGCATTGGCCCTGATTGAGGCGGTGAACGGGGGCGATGTAAAGACCGCGCTCGAGATCCTTCACGCGCACGGGGTAGCAGAGCAGACCTTGCTGAACATGGCCGCGCGCCTGGGGAAAATGCTGCTCAAGGCCGAATTGGAAGAGCCTTTTTTGAGGGCGACATACGGCTCTTTGGCAGTATCCGGCCCGACAAACCGTGAGTACGCGCGAGCGTTGGAATCGCCGATGCCGGGTTACGAGCGTCCCGTAATGGTGGTCCGGCGTCTGAGTCGGGGGGCGATTGAAAACTACGAGTTTGATTTTGCCGAGTGCGCTCTGCCCCCAATAGCTGTATTAAACCTTAACTTGGACGACCCACGTTTCATCCGGTTCTTTTTATGGTTCGACAGGTACGCCGAGCGTGTGCACTCAGTGGCACTGAACGGTGAGAACTTGAACAATGCGAAGCTTGATCCTGAACAGTACGGCCGGGCAAATCACACCTTGAACGCGCTGTTTCAGTTGATCAAAGCCCGCAAACCCGACGCGTTCGTATGGCTAACGGTTGTAAAGCAAGATTCCAAAACAGACGAGCTGTGGCTTAAGGCCATGTCATTTAATCCCGATGGACTGCTGATCCACAACTTGTGCCAGTTCCATTCGCCATTTGCCGAGACTCGGCGTCGGTATGCCGCCATAGTGGGCAATCAGATGACAATGATGGTAGCGGGTTTTTACGGGCAAAGGGTGGCATTGGAAGCCAAGTTCAAAACCCTTACACAGGCTGCACAAGTAAAAGATAAAAAGAAGCGCCAGAGCATTGAGGCGAACGCGCTGAGCCAGCTCGGCGGTGTTGGCAAAGCAATTAAGACGCATTTTCAGGAACTGGAGCGCAACCTCAGCTCGCTCGGTTACCGGGGCCTAAGTGTGCACTGGTTGGCGGGGGCAGCAGTTGCGAATTCAGGCAAGGCAGTCAGCATCGACAAGGCAGACATTGTTGATCCTCGCGCGCGGCTGTTGCAAACCTATTACACCGCAAAAGACTACGCGCAGCTTTTTGCATCGGCGACAGAAATGATCAATAACTCAGCGCCTGGCGACATGGATTGGGCATTGGGCAAACTATACCAAGGTATAACGCTGCTTAGCCAGGACCAACCGAGGATTGAAGAAGCATGTGCGGTATTGGACGAAGTGCTGGCATTTGATTTCAAGGATAAGCCCGGACGCGATCATTGTCTGATCGAAGCAGTTAAATGGAGGATTTACGCAGCACAAATAGCTGCCGACCGCGACAAAGCGTCTCAATTGGTCGATTGGGTACAGACGAATGCATTTCGGCATGACCTGAAACGCCAGTTTCTGGGTAAGTATTTGATTCTGCTAACCAACTCGCCAACTTCAACCAACCAAATCATCCGCTGAATATGAATCCACAAAGAGTCAAGCAAGCTTGGTTTGCCATCTTATGGGTGATGGCCGTTTCACTTGGATGCAACTTGACTGTGTTGGCTCATCCGCAACCCCCTCAGCCGGTGTGCTTAACTTCGGAGTGCCGAGTGGTACAATGGCCGAGTGGTAGTTGCACAATAAGCCGGATTGGATTTTACCCTGAGCCACCGGTGTGCGATTGGCTCTGGATTTTCGCTGAGTTTGAAAGCGTGCCGAGCCAAGTAATCACACAATTGGTGTGGACGCCAGCCGCGCCAGACTGTCCGCCAATCACTGGTACATACACAGGCTGGCCGCTTGTGATGGGCACCAGATGGACCCTCGAAACACCCAAAGGCGAGATACGATCAGGCGATGGCCAATCCCTGTACTTTTACCCGGACATCGGCGGCAAGTGGAAGGTGACTTTTGTTGCAGACTGGGGACACGAAAATCCTTGTACAAAACAACCTTATGGTGGCGGCACAGTGTCAAAAAGCGCAACTTTTGATGTAATAAGGCTTGAAATTACCCCTGCCGTAACCAACGCCCTGATAAACCGTTGCCAAGATGAACACCGCAGTGTCAAATTTTGTCTAACCAATAGTTATTATCCAGGCGGAGTGACATGGTCGCTTGAGCCTGAGAACGTACCCGATGGCGCGCGGCTCAGCGGCGGGGGCGATTGCGCAACCGTTAAAATTGGAAACGTTGAGACTCAGTACATGATAATTGCTAGAGCAAATGCCAACACAAACTGTTATGCAATCGCACATCTAGCAGTCGGCCGCGATTGTGATTGCAGAAACCACGCTGAAACCGGCGTTTGGGTCCCTGCCCCAGGTTGCTCAATCAATGGTCCCGGATGCGATCCAGATGATTGGTTTGAGTATGGGAGTCTGTCAACGCGATGCGGTAATACATTGCAATTGTCTTGTTATGGTTCTGTACACTATTACGTGAACGGCCAACTTGTTGGAAGGTGCCCTTACTTGCCAAGCAATTGGTGGGCGGAATATATGCCCTGCAAATGCAGAGAGGTAATCATGCGAACAAGGTTTTGGGTTGTATGCACGTTGCCGTGCACGCAGGGTCCGGGAGTGGGTAAAGGAAAAGAAGAAATTTGGTCCTGTGGTGGAGGTTTCGAGCGGACGTGCTTCAAGCCATATGGCGGCGGCACAACGAATCGGCCATGCATTGAACACGTAGACTACTAAAGTTGGGGGAGATACCATGACAACTTATAACCAGGAAAATAGATTGAAATTCCAAGCTGGGCTAGCGCATACGCTACGCACGGACGCGTTTATTCTTGTTTTCGCGTTCGCATCCGTGGCCTCAGCAATCAGTCAATCGGACGACAATGGTGACGAGACCAGGCTGGCGGCCAGGCCCGCAACGACGGCCATTCCACTGAAAGGCGTGTCAAAAGGCGGTACGGTGGCCTTAAGTAGCCGGTATGCAATTTCTGTTGAACCCATAGGGAAAGCAAAATTTGCTTGGGTAGTTGTGACTAATCAACCTGGTGACTCGGCGGTGGTAGTAGCCGAGCGGCTTGCAGGGGAATTGAGGGCACTGGGCGTTGGTGTAAAGGTCAAGCACACAAACGACACCGCGACGCTGATTCTGCCGGGAGGTGGCGGTATGTTTGCGGATTGGCTGATCGGCGGGACTGACCTTGGGTTTAACATTCCCCCTCCACCGAGGGCGGTGACCGTCTCGTTTGATCCCGGAACAGACCAAGTGACAGTGCATTGGGAAAATCCGCCTGGCGGATATGATTCAATCGAGGTTTTTCAAGGCGACGGGTTTTTTATGATTGCACGACTAGCCGGTAGCGCTACAAGCGCCACTTTTACTCTGGGGCCCGGGCCATGGCGCGGACCTCCTTACGTCCTCGTTTTGGGGAAGAAAGATGGCGTGCCGTCCCCGGGCGGGCCTATTCTAATTAGCGACGGGGTACAAAAAGTATTGATGAATGTCCCATTTTGGCAGGGCATAGCCCCAGGGTTTGAGGCTTGGACATACAACAGCAGTGCCGGGGCGAGCGGGTTTCAGGAAGGCACCACGGTTGATAGGAAACTGATCGGGATCAAGAGCAAAGAGGGCATTTGCCAAATTGTCAGGGTTCGTGGTCCTGGATGCGCTGGCGTAATGCGCAGGTTTCTTGGTCTGAAACCTGGGCACACGTACCGTGTAAGCGCGCGCCTAAACGTGCTCGAAGCCGGCGACGGGGATTGGGCATTCTCGCTTCACGCGGCTGTCGAGCAACCTGGCAGGACGCCGTTAACACCAGAACAGTTGGCTGGCGTAGCCGAATTGCCGACAGGGGCGAAAGGAATCACTGCGGCTCAAATCGCCAGATGCGACTCGACCCGGTATGCCGCAGGTCAATGGGTGACAGTCTCCTCGGGCATCAAAGGGTCGGACAATGTTGCTGGAGACATTACGCTTCCCCAAAGCAGCGACTCGATCACGGTATGGTGCAGGCTTCAAGGGCCGAACATGCCCAACGCTGCGGTTGCGGCCGGGCTTGACTCATTGGCGATCGAGGACCTTGGCAGGAAATAGGTACTGAGGATCAAGGGGTGGTCCGAGTGCGGCCTACATTCGATGCTGCTTAAAACACCCTTTTGTGTGTTTTGGCCCTTATGTTGGGCTGTGTCGGTGTCGGCGTGTACTCCGACGACGAGGGCTTGTTTTTTAAGAGAGTGTGGAGTGACAAAATGTTGATTGCGGCATCAAATGGAAAATGGGAGGCGGTTCTTAGAATCCGTAATAGATTAAACAGTTCGAATACACCTCCACAAACGGGTTCAGCAGACTCACCAAGGTCACTACGCCCATCGGCAAGATCACGCGATACGATTACACGTTCCGCGGGTGGCTGGCCTGGCGCCAAGACGGTAATGGCAACGTGACCAAGTACCAGTACGATCCACTGGGCCGGCTGGTCAGCGTCACGGACGGCAAC
>JANWZY010000202.1 GCA_025061935.1 Verrucomicrobiia bacterium | reverse complement strand
AGGCGATGACGTCCGTAGGCCCGGCGTGGCCCAGAAATTTTTCGTTGATGTGCGCGATCTGTTTTGCGCTCACGAGGTACACGCCCAACTGACAGGTGGTGATTCCGAGGCACTCTTTTAGGAGTGCGTGGGCCATTTCGCGCATGAGCGGCGTGTTCAGCGCACGTGCGCGCTGGCGGTTGGCGACCACCAGTTCGAGTTGGTCCGGAGGCGCCGCGCGACCGGGTTTGCGTTTTGCGCCGGGCACAAGTTTATTGCCTGTTTTTGGCGCGGTGTTCTTCGTACGCGGTTATGATGCGTTGGACCAGCGGGTGACGGAAGATGTCGCGCTTGCCCAGCTCGATTATTGCGATGCCCTCGACGTCTTTGAGAATTTGATGTGCCTCGATCAGGCCTGAGCGCTTGTGTGGGGGCAGGTCAACTTGGGTTTCATCGCCTGTGATCACTGCTTTCGAGCCGTGCCCGAGCCGGGTGAGAAACATCAGCATTTGCTCGGTTGTCGAGTTTTGGGCTTCGTCCAGGATGATGAACGCGTTGTTGAGCGTGCGTCCGCGCATGTAGGCTAGCGGCGCGATTTCGATCACGTTCCGTTCCATTTGCCTTTGGACTTCCTCGGCCGGGAGCATGTCGTACAGCGCGTCGTGCAGCGGGCGGAGGTATGGCATGATTTTTTCGTACAGGTCGCCGGGTAGGAACCCGAGCGCTTCGCCCGCCTCGACAGCGGGCCGCGTCAGTACTATGCGCGAAACTTTGCCTTCGCGCAGGTGCGCAAGCGCCATTGCGACGGCCAGGTAGGTTTTGCCCGTGCCGGCCGGCCCGACCGCGATAGTGATGTCGTGCTTGCGTATGGCCTCGATATACCGTTTTTGGCCCAGCGTCTTGGGTGTGACCGTAGGCTTTTTGTCCGAGGTGTAAATGCGGTCGGCCATCAAGTTTTTGAGCGCTTCGACCCCTTCGTTTTTGACGACCTGCAGCGCGTGTACGAACTCGCGGTTGCGCAGAGGCGTGCCGGCCTTCAACTGCGACTCGAGCTGGATGAAAAGCTGTTTGGCGCGGTCAATTGCGTTGGGCGGGCCTTCGAGCTTAATCCAGCCGTCGCGGGAAGTGGCCTTCACACCCAGTTCTTCCTGCAACGCCTGCAGGTTCCGTGCGTCGTTGTTGTATAATTGCTGAGCGAATCGGGCGCTTTCGAAATGCAGAGTTTCGGTCGGCATGGGCTAGCAGCCTGGGAACTGTTGATTGGCCGGACGGGTGCGGGCGCGGCACCAGGACGGCCTGGCGCTTAAATGACGGGTAGATATGGCGCGCGCGCTGCGCTGCTTGTGACGTAGCGGTTCAATCTGCATGAGTATCGAACCGGTCATTTCGCGAGCGCAGCCCGCAACTTTGCTGCGACTTCGGACAGCGCTTCCGGCAACACGTTTGTGCCGGCCAGCACCGGCATGAAGTTCGTGTCGCCGAGCCAGCGTGGCACCACATGTATGTGGATATGATTAACCACGCCGGCACCTGCGACTTTGCCGATGTTAATGCCCACGTTAAAGCCGTCCGGGTTCATCACTTGTTTCAATGCACTGATACACCGTTTGGTGAGTTTCATCAAGTCCGTGATTTCCTCGTCGGTAAGCGCCTCAAGATCGGGGCATTGCCTGTAAGGCACGACCATCAGGTGGCCTGCGGTGTATGGGTACCGGTTCAAAAGTGCGAAGCACGTGCGCTCGCGCGCAATGACGTAGTTTGCCTCGTCGTTGCTGTCGCGCGCGATCGCGCTAAACAGCGAGCCGTCAGCCGGGAGCGGCTTGGGCGCGCGAATGTATTCAATGCGCCACGGTGCATGCAAAGTGTCCATGGCGCAAAAACTAGCGCTGGCACATCGCGCTGTCAAAAGTTCAGGCCGTGCTCGACCCGGTTTGGGGATCGGGTACAAACCCCTGGTTTTGTTCAGGCCCGCGCGGGAGACGGTTCCGCCATACGTAAACCAGCGCCTTGATCGCAAGCTCAACGAACAGGAACGGCTTGGCGATTAGGTCCGTGCCGCCGCTGAGCGTTGTATTTGCGCGGCTCTCGAAGTCGTTGATTGGGGTGACGAACACGATTGGTGTATGACCGTAATCTGGTAGTGCGCGTATTTTGGTGCAAAGCTCGTACCCTGTCACATCTGGCAGGTCCACATCCAGTGCGATGAAGTCGAATTTTGCCCGTTCGGCCAGTCTGAGTGCGGCCTCGCCGTTTTCTGCAATCACGCATCGCAGCTTTGCTTTCTGCAGTGCATAGACGATTGCACGACGAGATATGGCCTCGTCGTCAACCACGAGTGCCGTAGCGCTCGGTATCTCGCTTGTTCCGTCGCTTGCCGCGTGCGCAAACAGCACCCCGAGGAAGTCAATTCCGAGCGCCATTGTCCGGAGCGTCGAGGCAGTGATGTTCTTCGGTTGTTCCCGGAGCTCTTTCGTGAGCGCTTCGAGTGCGGCCGATAAGTGCGCGATTTGTACCAGGCCCGTAAGCCCGGCGTTGCCCGTCAATGCATGGAGGCGGCGTTGCAGCTCGTACAGGTGATTGAGCTGTTTGCCCTCGCTTTCGCTTTTGATGAATTCTTGCAGATGTGCGCGCAGCGAGGTCAACACTGTTGGCAGCTCTGCGACAAATTGTTTTCGCAGCTCGGCTATGAATTTACGGTCGGCCTCCGCGGCCTTGGTTAGTTCGTCAACCGGCTCTTCGCTCGGGCGTGCGCTCGCCTGGAGCTGGGGCTGCGGGAGCGCGGGCTTGCCTTGCGCGCGCGATTCCGCGTAGTCTTCGAGCACGCTTTTGACTATCTCGACCACATTTTTCGGCGTGCAGTTGACCTTCGAGAGGCACTTGGTCGCGCCAGCGCGCCATGCTTCGCTGACCATTGCGCTCAGATAGGCGTTTGTCAGGACGACTACCGGAATGTGCTGCGTCTCTTCGTTTGCGCGGATGTTCTTCAGCACCTCGACGCCGCTCATTTTTGGTAAGATTAGGTCGAGTATGATCACATCCGGCATGACGCTTTGAACCATTTGCACGCCTGCCTCGCCGTCTAGGGCAATGGACACTTCAAAGCCTGCCGCTGCGAATCTGTTTCTGTAGATGTCAGCGGCGACCAGGTCGTCCTCGATTAACAGTAGCTTTTTCATGGCTCAGGTTTTCACAAAGGTTTGGATTGCTCGCTTTATTGTTTGTTCGTCTCCGAGGAATTCTTTCACGCGCGCGAACTCGCGTTGGACCTGTTCCAAGACCTCCGGCGCTTTTTCGAGCGCGCCGTCTTGGCCGAGTCGCTCAAGCTCGCGCAGCAACGGGACCAGTCGCACGATGCCACAGGTGGCGCTTGCGCCCACGCAACTGTGCGCAAGGCGCCGCACCGTTTGCGCGTCAGCGCTTTCGATCGCGGCTTTTATCTGTTCGAACTGCTCGGCCGTCTGGGTCAGATACAACGTGACCAGCTCGCGGACACTGTCTTCGGTGCCTTCGGTCATGCTGACCAGCCGCTCGAGATCGACCGGGGGCGGCTCTTGTTGGTGTGCCTGGGTCGGTTCGGCTTCGTTCGCCAAACCGGCCTCGGGTTGGCCTGATTTGATCGTTTTCGACGCGACCTCGTTGTCGGCCAGGGCCACCGGCCCCCACTGCTCGATAATTCGGCGCACGTCTTCAAGCCGCACCGGCTTGGCAAGATAATCATCCATGCCTGCGTCGAGGCATTTTTCCCTGTCGCCGAGCATTGCGCTGGCGGTCATGGCCACAATTATAAGCGGCGGCTTGTAGTTCGGGAAAAGCGCCGTGTCTTTCTGGCGTTTCCGGATCGCGCGCGTAGCCTCCAACCCGTCCATTTCCGGCATGAGCACGTCCATAAAGATCAAGTCGTATTGGTGCTTATCCAGCGCGGCCAGCACTTCCTTGCCGTTGGCTGCCACGTCCGGTTGATACCCCATCTGCTGGAGCAGGCGGACGGCGACCTTCTGGTTTATCTTGTTGTCGTCTGCCACCAGTATGCGCAATGGCAGCCGCGCAGCGAGCACCTGATCAGATTTGGACTCCGGCGCCGGTTGAGCCTGTGTGTATTTGGCGCCGGTGACGACCTGGCGCAGCACCTCTTTGAGCCGGAGCGGCTTGATCGGTTTGATAGCTACGCTTTCGAAGCCTGCGGCTTTGAGTTCGGTCGCGGAGGCCGTGTGTGCGCCGATCGGGCTGAGCAGCACAAGGCGCGTGTTGGTTGCGCCGGGCACCTTCTGTATCGCGCGCGCCAGCGTGAATGCGTCCATGCCCGGCATTTGCAAATCGAGTAGGGCGATATCAAACTTTTCGCCATCGTTGAGCCACTGCAGTGCCTCCTCTGGGTTTTGCGTTGCGCGCGCAAGCATTCCCCACTTGGTCGCGTGGGTGAAGAGCATCCGGCAGCTTGTCGCGTTGTCGTCAACGATCAGCAACCGTTTGTCTGCAAGTTCGGGCGACGGTTTCGATTCCTCGGGTTGATCGGCCCCGGGCACGGCTGCAAGCGGCAGCGTGAACGAGAACGTCGAGCCGCGTTGCGGGACACTCTCGACCCACATTTTGCCCCCCATCAGTTCGACCAGTCTTTTGCTGATGGCGAGGCCGAGTCCGGTGCCGCCGAATTGCCGGCTTATGCTCGCGTCGGCCTGGATGAACGGCTGGAACAGGCGCGCAAGTCGCTCGGGCGGTATCCCGATGCCAGTGTCGCGCACCGAAAATTGCAGGTGCCACACCGCTGGTGTTTCGGGCGCGTTCGGCGCAGTTTCACCCGACTGGCCGGGCGCATGAAGCATGGTGGGAACCGTTTGCGCGTTGACGGTCACTGCCACTTCGCCTTCGTTGGTGAATTTGACTGCGTTGCTCAGCAGGTTCACGAGCACTTGCCGCAGCCGCACTGCATCACCGCGGAACGTGGACGGCAGCTCGTCGTCAATAATGCAGGTCAGTTCGATTTTTTTCTCACTGGCCTCGGCCGCAAGTACGTCTATGGCTTCTTCGACGCACCGGCGCAGCTCGAACGGCTCTTTGACAAGCTCGAGCTTGCCCGCGTCTATCTTGGCCAGGTCCAGAATGTCGTTAAGAATTGCGAGTAATGAATTGCCACAGGAATGGATCGTCTCGACGTACCCGCGCTGCTCGCGTGTCAGCGGCGTTTCGAGCAACAACCCCGCCATGGCAATTACGCCGTTCATCGGTGTACGGATTTCGTGGCTCATCTTGGCGAGGAAATCGACCCTGGCGCGCGCGCTGCGCTCGGCCGCGTC
>JANWZY010000201.1 GCA_025061935.1 Verrucomicrobiia bacterium | reverse complement strand
CTCAGCCAATATCCGGGCGCGCTCTCGATGATACTCCTCGGGTGTGATTAAATCCGCCTTATACTTCGCCAGCAGTTCCGCCAACCGACGCTGCTTTTCGGCAGATAGCGGCAACGGCGCCATTTCAAACGTGGGCGCGAGCGGCCGACCTTTCGGCCTCGGGGCCAGCACCGCAGCACGTGCCTTGTCTTCAGGCCGCGGTTCTTTTGAAGCACGTTCCCGCGCGCGCATTTCGGCTTCATGCCGCGCCCTTGCCTCGGCCTCGGCGCGTTTTACTGCAGCCGCCTTGGCTTCGGGTGTTGGAGCCTGGCGTGACTCCGCCGGCTGCGGACGCACCGCTACAGGTGCGCCGGTCTCTGCCGGCTGGCGTTTGGCCGGTTTTTCCTCAACCTTGGTGCGCTCGCGCTCGGCAGCACGCGCCTGCTTGCGCGCTTCAGCTTTCGCGCGCGCTTCGGCTTCGGCTTTGGCACGGGCCTCGGCTCTCGCTTTGGCGCGAGCTTCGGCCTCGGATTTGGCCTTTGCACGCGCTTCGGCCCTGGCCTTCGCACGGGCTTCGGCCTCGGCTTTGGCTCGGGCTTTCGCCTCGAGCTGCGCTTGTTTCTTTTCAGCCGCGCGCTTTGCAGCCTCCGCCTTGGCACGTTCTTTTTCTGCAGCCCGCCGCTCGCGCGCACTCGGCGGCGGTGGCACTGACTCAAGCTCGGCCACTTTTTGCCTCATCTGTTGAACAGCGCGGCGCACACCCTCTGAATCAGATGGCGGCAAGACCTTGATTCCTTCCCCGACCACAGGCGGAACCTCTTCCCATTGGATCGGTTTGCGTGCGCGCGCCCACCGCGGCGGTGTCGGCTCGACCCACATCTCTTCGCGGTCAAGCTCGGCGATCTTGCGCCGGACCGCTTCGCGCGCGCGTTCCAGGGCCTCAGCAGGAGCGGGTTGCGGCATCCATGCCGGCCGCGGAGCGTTGGGGTCAGCAGCCTGCTGCGCATCAAGCTCTGCCATTTTTAGCTCGAGCGCGGCACGGGCTCGCTCGATCTCCTCCGGGCTTGCTGCTGCCCTACGTGGAGGTGCTACCACCTGGGGCTGCTCGATCTGCTTCACCTGCTGGGGCGGCGTAACCTGCCTCGGCTGCGCCGGTTGCTGCGACTGCGTCACTTGCTGTGGCCGCGTGATTCGTTGCGGCTGCGTCACCTGCTGCTGCGGCGCGTCTTTGGGCTGCACTGTCTCCTGCCGTAACGCAGCGCGCGCACGCTCGATCTCTTCCGGGCTGGCGGGCTTGACCGGTTCGCGCACCGGGATCGGCTTGCGGCTCGATTGCGGACCTTCCAGCTCAATTATCTTCTGCTCCAATGCAGCGCGCGCTTTCTCGATCGCATCGGGGTCGGCCGCACCGGCCGCAATGATGGGCGGAACGTTGAGCAGGTACCATGCAGCCGCTGCGGAGCAAACGACGAAAACTTTCGAAATTTGCATGGCTATTTGCATAGCCCAAACCTGTTGCAAATGCAACATGTTTCCGCCCGCGCCGGGCGCTTGCAAATCTGTTGCCTTCTGCCCCATCCCAGCCGGCATGAAGCACGAACCTGCGCGTTACCGAGTCGCTGCCCACGTCACCAGGCGGTCTCGGCCGTCGGCTGGTACGAGTACATGCCGGTAGCAAGAATCCGTTGTTAATTACAGCACCGGGCTAAGCGCGATGGTTCAAAATCTGTCCTGTATCCACGTCCCACATTCCAAGTGGGGTCAAAACTCATACGCCCAGGCTCAAACAAACCCGCTCCGCAGCACGACATATCCGCACCTAGGTTTGTTCCCCGCTGCCAGGCTGAGGCTCGGTGTGCCTGCTCCGGGCGATCGCCGCGTCAACAGGGCGCACCCGCAGACACAACCTCGCCCTGGCGACAAACCCATAGCCCGTCGTAGCGCCGCGCTTTGACAGGCGCAGACGCACAGCGCCGATCCGTAGCTACGTTTGTGAAAACGTGGAAGTCACCGATCCCCAATTCCCACGCCGCCTGCGCTTTGACCAGCCCAGATACGTGGCGCCAAACCGTAGCCGATTAAAAACCCGGCGCCAGGACTGGGCCGGCTCTGGACTATTTTACATTTTATGCAGCTACGCGCGCCTATGCTTCCATAAACGCCATAGCTCAAGATTAATGCGTTACTCCTGTGCAGCGGAGCGTTTCGCGACTGCCGCGTCATCGGCGCTTTGGGTGCCACACCAAAACACCTCGTAGTATACCCATTCCGGACGGTGCGCGACGAGTTATGTTCACACTAGAAACGCTCACAGGCCGTATATGTCCAGAGCACAAATCCTTCAGCCTGGAGCTTGGACAACAAACAGGAACGGAATGTCCTCGCCTCGACGAGTAAGCCCTTGCGCGGGGTCGGGCTGTACCTTGCATGCCCCTGGTCACGGTCGTGACGGAGCATGCCCCCATCGTATGTGTAGTGGGACACTCCGCTGGTGCCCTGCACTCGCCGGACTGCGATAATGCGCAGCAATGAGGTACCCGCCGGGCCTTTCCTCATTCGTCTGGTAAGCCCTGAAGCTCAGTCCGCTGGGCCGGCCAAGTCCACCTCAGCCGTTGAAACGGTCAAGGAATAAATGAGATTGACACCGCAGAGCTGAAGCCGGGCCCCAACGCCAGACCCAGCCCAAGCGCATATGGCTGCGCCGCGGCGCGCAGTTGCCAGTTCGCCGGTGGTGGCGCACCACGCCAGTCTATCTCATTGGCGCAGTGGCCTGGACGTGCGCCACCCCTCCGCTTCAGCACAGCTTTGCCTCGCGCCTAAAGTAGTTCAAATGGCTCATTGAGGTTGATCGCTCGGCCCACCGGACCGAACCCTGCGCAAATGCCCCCAGATTAAAGTTTGGATATTCACGCCAAGGCGAACCGAGTTGGCACGCGGCGCGGTTTAAGCTCGAAATTTGCGATGCCAAAAGGAAATGCAGCGGCTTGCAAACTATCCGGGCTAGCGTTGGCTCGTACCGGATCCGCTGCTGTTGTGTTGCCAACTCAGGGCGGTAAGCTACAGTTGCGCCGTGATCTGCAACATCATTTTGGACTGGTCGGGGACGTTGGTGGATGATTTGGCGCCTGTGCTCGAGGCGACGAATTACGTGCTTCAAAAGGCTGGGCAGCCGGCAATGTCGCTCGAGCAGTTCCGGGCCGAGTTCTGTCTGCCGTTCACGCAGTTTTATTCGCGGCACACACCGGATGTGCCAATCGAGCAGCTTGAGCGCTGGTTCCATGCGTATTTTCGCAAGGTACGCGACTGCGTGGTGCCACTGCCGCACGCACGCGAGTTCCTAGAATTTTGTCGCGAAAACCGACTGCGCACCTTCGTGCTCAGCACTGTGAAGCCCGCGCATTTCAAAGCCCAACTGGCACGCGTACGGTTCGGTAGCCTCGTGGGGAAAACGTACCTCGGCGTCCGCGACAAGCGAGTGAAGATAGGCGAAGTCCTCAGTACAAACAGACTCGTCCCTTCGGAAACACTGTTTGTGGGCGACATGCAACACGACATCGAAGCCGCTAAATTAGGGGGTGTTATTTCCTGCGCCGTTTTGACTGGGTACAACAGTCTCGAGCAGCTCCGGGCGAGTGCGCCGGACTTGATCGTGCGCGATTTGGGTGAACTGCGCGAAATTTTGGAGCGTAATTCGTTCGAGATCAGCGCACCGCATGCAGTAGGCACAACACCCGCGCCAATCGCAACAGCGTCTGTCCGGGCGCAGTCGAAGACACCGTGTCGTGCAGTCTCAAACCGCCAGGAATGAACCGCGACTCGAGGACGGAATTGGATATGACAGGAAAACTTTGCATTTCAGAGCTTCAGATACCGTGCCAGATCGGCGTTAGCGCCGCCGAACGCGCGCAGCCGCAACCCATTTGGGTAAATATCGAGCTTGAACTCCAGTTTCCGCTTACAGACGAACTAGAAGCCACCGTGGACTATGCGGCCCTTGCTGCGCGGGTCAAATCATTCTGTACAGGCCGCGCTTGGAAACTGATCGAAACTTTGGCGCGCGAACTCGCCGAGCTTCTATTGCGCGAAACTACTGCGGCTGCTGTAAGCGTAGAGGTCAAAAAGGCCGTGCTCCCGGACGCCAAGCACGTATCTGCAAAAGTCCTCTTGTGCAGATAAGGCGACCAATCGCGGTGCCACGAGCAGTCGTGACTCGGTCTTGACAGTGGTGGCGGACATGGTCTCGGAGGCCGAGGTAATCCCCCACTAAGCTTAGGCCGGTGGCACTACCTGCTTGTGCACACCCCGCGATAACTCCCCCAAACCATGTCAAAAATTTTGTCCCAGGTGGGACAAAAATTTTGACCCGATCGTAGCTAAGTAACACCAGCTTAAGTACGGAATTGCGCTGTAACGACTGGGTATGACTGGCGGTCACCGAACCCGGTGATGCTCATATAGCGGTGCTACAAAACCAGGGAACGATGCGATTTGAAGCTGGAACTGGCGTGAGCGGCGGATCCGCAGCCTTCAGAGTTCGGGTGCAAGTGCGGTTCAGTAATGCCAGGTGAACGCTTTCTGTTTGAGCGCGTAAAGGTAACCCACAGTTAGTATTCCGATAAAAGCCAACATGGCCCATAGGAGTGCGGCGCCGCTTATTGGGAGCATTTCTTTATAGGCTACCGCCCACGGATAAAGGAACACGACGGCCACGTCGAATAACAAGAAAAGCATGGCGACGCGGTAAAACTTGATGCCGAACCGTATCATGCCGTGGCCTACAGGCTCCATACCGCATTCGTATGGGGTATCTTTGAGCGGCGTGCGCGCGCCACGTTTGCCAAGCAGTACGGAAAGCACTAGCATACCCCCAGTTGTTGCTGCTGCATTTAGGTGAAAAAACAAAACGCCGAGGTATTGTGCCAGTTCAGGTTGTTCCATACCGCGCCCAAAGCGTGTTCAGTCGCGGGCAGATTAGCAAGCGTTTTCAGCAGCCGGCTCTGTTCAAGGCTATTTTCTGAACAGCCAGAATAAAAGCGTGAGGATGGCGCTTATGATGAGGCACGTCACGATCGGGAAATAGAACGAAAAGTTCCCCTTTGTGTAATGGATGTCGCCTGGCAGTCTGCCGAGCCAACCTTTCCCAAACCCAGACCAGACGAGCAGTCCCACGACAACCATTACGATTCCTGTTATGACAAGGAATCTGCCAAATTCTTGCATCAAGTCAGGAAAATAGCCACCGGTTGCCGTTTCCGCAACTGCGGCGATCAAGTGCGAAGGCGCACGACCAATGGGC
>JANWZY010000200.1 GCA_025061935.1 Verrucomicrobiia bacterium | reverse complement strand
CTGTAAGCCCAGCAGATTCTAACGCGGGCCGCGCAGCCCTGCGCCGCACAAGCTATCCTCAAAGCGCAAAGAGACGGGTTCGCGCAAGCGCGGCAGCCGCGCTCCAGGAACAACGTCCGTGTTATGCCGCGGACTACTTCCGCACGGGCCGCACGAATCTGAGTCCAAACCGATTCCTCAGGTCAAAAGCTTTTGAGGTTGTCCATAACCTGCCAAGCTGGACGCGCGGCTTTAGCCGCACGCAGCGTCCGCGCGGCCAAACAAAGCCCGTGTGAACTTGCCGTGAGGTCGCACGGTAAACCAAGCCTTTTAGAAGCGCACCTAACTTTTTCGAAAAGTCCGTATTGACAAACGATACGCGACGGCGTTTTATTTCCGGGCTGGACGTTTGGCTAAAACAAGAGCGACGATATGCAACACCAACAAGATATACCCAAATCGGTAAGCACCTTATTGGCCGAGAAACGGAAGTTCCCACCCTCGCCGGAGGTGGTTAAGCGCGCGTATATCAATGCGGAGCAGTACGAGAAAATGTACGAACGTTCGATCCGCGACCCAGACGGGTTCTGGCTCGAACAATGTCAGATGTTGGACTGGTTCAAGAAACCGACCATCGGGCGCAGATACGTTTGGGACACTGCGGCGCGGAAGATCCAGCACACCTGGTTCGAAGACGGCGAATTGAACGTGTCAGTCAATTGCCTCGACCGGCACTTGCGCACTCCGACGCGCGACAAGACCGCCATCATTTGGCAAGGCGAGCCCGAAAATGACGTGCGCAAGCTCACCTATGCCGAGCTGCACCGGGAGGTGTGCAAGTTCGCCAACGTCCTTAAGAGCCTTGGAGTGAAGCGCGGCGACCGCGTGGCCATTTACATGCCGATGGTACCAGAGCTGCCGATCGTGATGCTAGCCTGCGCGCGGATCGGTGCGATACACTCGGTCGTGTTCGGTGGGTTCAGCGCGGAATCACTTGCGGGCCGGATCAACGACTCGACCTGCAAGATACTGATCACGTCAAATGTCTCATTGCGCGCAGGCAAGAGCATCCCGCTAAAGAGCATTGCAGACGAAGCATTGAAAACGACGCCGAGCATTGAAAAGGTGATCGTGTACCGGCGCAACGATACCCCATGCGACATGGTGCAGGGGCGCGACCTGTGGTATCACGACCTAATGGCAAAAGCCTCCCCTGAATGCCCGCCCGAGGTAATGAACGCTGAGGACTACCTGTTCATGCTTTACACCTCCGGCTCGACGGGCAAGCCAAAGGGCGTTGTGCATTCGTCAGCGGGTTATCTGTTACACGTCGCGCTTACCACCAAGTACGTGTTCGACATACACGAAGGCGACATCTTTTGGTGCACGGCCGACATCGGCTGGGTCACGGGCCACAGCTATATTGTGTACGGGCCGTTATGCAACGGCTTCACCAGTGTGATGTTCGAAGGAGTGCCGACGTTCCCAGACCCGGGCCGATACTGGCAGATCGTCGAAAAGTTCAAGGTCACGCAGTTCTACACCGCCCCCACCGCCATCAGGTCGCTTATCCGGTTGGGCGAGGAGTGGCCGAACAAGTATGACCTGAGCACGCTAAAGGTGCTGGGCTCGGTCGGCGAGCCGATCAACCCCGAGGCATGGATATGGTACTACCGCGTCATCGGCAAGGAGCGCTGTCCCATCGTGGATACCTGGTGGCAGACCGAGACCGGGGGACATATGATCACGCCGTTGCCGGGCGCGCATGTGCTCAAGCCCGGAAGCGCGAGCCGCCCGTTCTTCGGCGTCGAGCCGGTCGTGCTCCGTGACGACGGCACCGAATGCAGCGTAAACGAGGGCGGCAAATTGTGCATCAAGAAGCCGTGGCCGGGCATGGCCCGAACAATGTGGGGCGACCACGCAAGGTTCATCGACACGTATTTCACCATGTACCCGAACCTGTATTTCACCGGCGACGGTTGCAGGATTGACGAAGACGGTGATTACTGGTTGCTGGGGAGAATTGACGACGTGGTGAACGTGTCCGGGCACAGGATCGGCACTGCCGAGGTCGAAAGCGCACTGGTGAGCCATCCGAAGGTTGCCGAGGCGGCTGTGGCGCCGATGCCGCACGAGATCAAGGGTCAGGCCCTCTATGCTTTCGTCACGCTCAAGGAGGGAGTCGAGCCGTCCGAAGAGCTGAAGAAAGAACTAATCATGCATGTGCGGAAAGAGATCGGGCCTATTGCCACGCCTGACAAGCTCCAGTTCGCGCCCGCGTTGCCAAAGACGCGCTCGGGCAAAATTATGCGCCGAATCCTGCGCAAGATCGCCGAGGGCCAGATAGATCAATTGGGCGACACCTCGACGCTGGCCGACCCGAGTGTGGTCGAAATACTGGTCAAAGGGCGCCAATAACGCCTGCACGCAATTAACTGATAGGCATGTGCGCCGGGACGGGGCGGATTCCGGCCCGGCGCACTGCTTGTGTCAAGCACGCTTATGACCGAGCAAAAACTGTTGAATCGGTGGTGGGTCGTAGTCGGCGCGTTGATCGTACAGGTCAGCCTGGGGGCAGTGTACATCTGGAGCGTGTTCCAAACACCGCTCAAGCGCGCGTTCCCGTCGTGGACTGAGGCCCAGGTAACGCTACCGGCGCAGATAGTTCTGGCAGCATTCGCACTGGCCGTGATCTTCGGCGGACGGATCCAGGACAAACTCGGCCCGCGCAAGGTTGCTACGGCGGGGGGAATCATCGTGGGCTTGGGCCTGATCCTAGCCAAGTTCACCGGCCATTTTCAGCCGACCACAGCGCTGTGGTGGCTCGTGGCCACGTTTTCTGTGCTCGGCGGGCTCGGCATCGGGGCGGGTTACGTCTGTCCCATTGCCGCCTGCGTCAAGTGGTTCCCGGACAAGCGCGGGCTGGTAACCGGGCTGGCCGTCGCCGGGTTCGGCGCCGGCGCGTTCTTCTTTGCCCCCCTGGCCAGGGGATTGATCTCGGGGACACACTATGAACTGCTCGGGATCAAACTGTTCCCTCTGCCAGCCTTGGGCGTGTTCAATACCTTCTTCACGTTAGGCGTGATTTTCCTAGTCACTGTTGTCGCCGGGGCGCAATTGCTCAGGAATCCGCCCACGGGCTATGTGCCGCCGGGTTGGACCCCGCCGCAGCCTGCAGCCGGCGCGCCAGTTAAAGAACACTTCGCTCCCACCGAAATGCTACGCACGCCTGTTTTCTGGCTGCTGTGGCTCACTTATTTCGCCGGTTGCACCGCCGGACTCCAGATCATCATGAAGGCTTCCCCCATCTGGCAATCGTTTGCGTTTGGGCGGATGGCCTCCCCGGTGGCGGAGGCCGATTTCAACCGGGTAACGGGCGCAGGCGCAATGGCAGTTTCGATGCTCGCCATATTCAACTCGCTGGGCCGGATTTTTTGGGGCCGCGTCTCCGACGCCATCGGACGGAAAACCACGCTAGTGCTAGTGTTCTTGCTCTGTGGCCTGACTATGCTCGGTCTGAACAGCCTGCGGAGCTACCCGCTCTACCTGGTCGGCGTGTGCACCGTCGGTCTATGTTTTGGCGGGTTCCTCGCGCTGTACCCCGCAATCACCTCAGACTACTTCGGTACCAAACACATGGGGGTAAACTATGGGTGGATGTTTTCGGCCTACGGCGCAGGCGGCTTGTTCGGACCGTTCTTGGCGGCATGGCTGATGAGGCCCACGGGCACTGTAACGTACCATGCTTCCGACCAGAGCGGCCAGTTGGTCGAAAAAACACTTGCAGTAGGTGACTACAGTCGGGCGTTTTGGGTCGCGGGCGTGGCGTGCCTCGTCGCCGCTGCATTGTGCTTGCTCCTGCGCCGGCCGCAACTGCGGCACGTGGAGGGAAAACAAACTTGAGCGCCCGCCTGCCACTGCCATTGACTATGAGACCGTTGCCAAACAGTTGCATGGAAATACGCTGGCCTATGAGACTTCTCTGCGCGCGTCGGTCCGGGTCAAACCCTCGTACCGGCCAAAATGTGATTGGCCCGCGCCCGCCAAAGGTACGGCTCGGGCTAATATGGCTCATCGGTTGCCTGGCCAATAGCGCCGCTGAACTCGTCGGCGCCCAGACAAACTGGAGCTACAAGGTTGACCTCGCTCTCAAAGAGGCGTACGACAGCAACGTCTATTTGCAAGACACGGCACCAGCCACCACAGCTCCGCGCGCGTTCCCGGCGAAGAAAGAGTCGTGGGTCACCACGCTCACACCAAAGCTGAGTTTAACTTACACCGCCGGCGCCCATTTCAACGCGGCCGGGTTTTACACGCCTGATATTGCGTTCTTCCACAGCGCGCATTCTGAAGACCATGTTGCACACCGGCTCGGACTAACATTCAACGGCAGCGCAGGAGAGTTGATTTGGGAACAGGCGAATTCGTTCGCATACATTGACGGCGACGAAGCCGGCCCGATGTTTGCACGGCCCCAGGATGTGCCGGCGATCGGGGGCATACCGTTACGCGACCGGCGGGAGGGGCTCACCTACAGGGGTAGCTTCAAGCTCGCGTACGCGCTCGGCAAATTTTTCCTCCGCCCGGTCGCCTCAGCTTACATCCACGACTTCCGCACCGAGCAAAAGCTCAGCACAGCCGTGCCGCAGCCGTACGTTTACGTCAATTACAACGACAGGCAGGACGTCAACGGAGGCCTGGATTTAGGGTACAAAATCGCCGAGAACACATCGTTGATCGCCGGGTATCGCTACGGGCGCCAAGACCAGTTCCGCGGGCCGTCGGTGTTCGACCCCGCGCGTTTTGCTGACAGCCCGTACGACAGCGAGTATCACCGCATTTTGCTCGGTATAGAAGGCACTCCCGCGCCGTGGCTGCGGGTGGCCGTGTTGGCAGGCCCGGATTTTCGTAACTGGCGTAACACAACCCCATTAGGATTTGATCGTGACGAGATGCTATACTGGATTGATGCCACCGCAACGCTCCTGCCTACGAAGTCTGACACTGTCGTGCTTTTGAACCGGCGATTCGAGCAGCCGGCATTCACGAGCCAGAGTGTTTACGAAGACATCACCTACAGTGTTACGTGGCGGCACAAGTTCAGTGACCGGGTCAGCGGCAGCGCCGCGTTCCAACTTTACATTGGCGACTGGCAGGCGCCTGTGCAGCGCGAGGATTGGATTTACACGCCGAGCGCAAGTCTAACCTACGCCTATGACAAGCACCTTACTGCGGAACTGAGCTACTCGTACGACTGGGTCGAAAACAAGGTGCCGACCAATTTGCCCGGCGCCACTTATGCCGA
>JANWZY010000001.1 GCA_025061935.1 Verrucomicrobiia bacterium | reverse complement strand
GTTTACAATGATCCTGCCAGCGGCATTTCATACACCGGGTTGCCCAAGGCGGACTTAATTTTGCTGAGCCATACACACTCCGACCATTTCAGCACTGCCACGATCGAGGACGTCCGTACCACAAACACGGTGATCATCGCTTCGCAGGCTGTTTATAACAGCCTCACAGCGGCACAGAAGCCATTGGCTGTGGTGCTCGGTTACGGCCAATCAACGAATGTGCTCGGCCTGAATGTTCAGGCTGTGCCGGCGTATAATTCCTATCACACTTATGGTACTGGCAACGGGTACGTGCTTACCGTTGCGGACCGGCGCATTTACATCAGTGGCGACACGGGCGACGTACCAGAAATCCGCGCATTAACTAACATTGACGTTGCATTCGTGTGCATGAACCAGCCGTACACAATGACGTTGAGCCAGGCTACAAACGTTGTACGCGCGGTCCGGCCCAAGGTGGTTTATCCGTATCACTATCGCGACCAGAGTGGCGCCACAACGAATGCAGCAGTGTTCAAGCAATGGCTTGGGACTGACCTGGGCATCGAAGTCCGACTGCGGAAATGGTACTGAAGACGTGCCAGTCCGCCGTGGGGCACTCCAATTGCGGGCTGCCGGGACTTTTGCGCGCATAGAACGCATTGCCTTATCACCCGAAAGCCCGAGCGACACGAACGGACAAAGGAACTGGCAGGCAAAATGGAGCGGCCCAATCCGGCGCATTTGGATCGAGAGAACCCATCTGATCGAATGGTTGCGGTGTGGCTCAGCCCCGCAACTCCCGCAAGATTCACGGTTTATACCAGTCCAGTTTGAGATCGCGCCGCGCGGTATGTACAAACGGCGCAAAACGGCCCAAGCGACGCTCACAGTGCGTCACTATAAAACTGCAGAATTGGTGAAACCGCATTCTAGAGATTGGCATCATTCGGGCATGATCAAAACGCGGTTGAAGACGACGGGGCCGGGCCGTTACCATCGGTCCTGAAATGAAGAAGGCAAGCTTCGACGCTGTCGTGCGAGCACTGAACGAAGCGCAAGTGCCGTTCCTGATAGTGGGTGGCGTGGCCGTAATTCATCATGGGTACGGTCGCTTGACTCAGGATGTTGACATTGTGATCAGGCTGGAAAAACGTGTCATAGAACGCGCATTTCAGGCATTGGCGGCGCTCGGGTATCGCCCAATTGTGCCGGTTACAGCAACTGAGTTCGCCGACCCGATGCTGCGAGAGAAATGGCAGCGAGAAAAAAACATGCAAGTGCTCCGGTTTTGGAGTGATCAACATCCCGAAACGCCGCTGGATTTGTTCGTAGCGGAGCCTTTCGATTTCGAGCGTGAAATGGCAAAGGCAGACGTGTGTGAGTCCGGACCGGGCATAACGGTGCGGATCGTTTCGTTGGGGACACTGTTGGAAATGAAACGCGCCGCGGGGCGGCCCCAGGACTTGGCAGATATTGACGAGCTGAATCTCTGGCACGGGAATCCATCGAGTTATGACTGCACTGCCTGAACAGGAACAGAACTGGGAATTGGGAACCTGGAAAGGCAGCCGGCGCCGGCAGCACCAGGATTTTTACGCGCTCCCGTTTGCCAAAAAACTCGAATTGATCGAGGAACTGGCAGAAATTGCGGCTCAACTTGGCCGAGCACGGAAGAGGGCTGCCGATCACTTTGGCTCGGCAGGCACGGCAAGCCCCTCGAACTCGGTCGGGGGCTAAGCCCAAGCTTCCCAACGCTCGCTCGGTGCGCAAGCAACCATGCTTGATTATGCGCGTTTGGGTGTGCGCTCGTGGCACTGACACTGAAATTGCCTTTTTGAACTTCAAACCAATTGCCATATGCACTTTCTAGTGATCCGCCGCGCCGACCGGTGGAAAAGCGAAATTTCCGTTTTATGTTTTTACCGCGTAATTTAGCCAGGTTAGCTGTGCGCGCTTTTCGAGACACCGCGCCCTCAACACGCCTGTTGCAAATGGGATCGGGCCAGGGTTTTGCGAAGGCCTGGTGCGAACAGCTCGGGAACGGTCTGGCAGTCTGCGACCAGAAAACCCATGCCTTCCGTTCCATCTCCAACTCGAATGCGGGCGATGCCCCCTTTCAACCGCCACTTACGTGGTGGTCTATCGCTCCTGCTGCGCCTTACGGAGCTAACGGAGTCGCGGCGACAACCTGGGTGCAAGCAACAGCGGTACAGCCACTGTTACAACGGCTGGTTGGCGTGCCTGGCTCATTTACAGAGGGGTTTAGCCAAAAATGGACGCCGCACCGAAGCGCAAAACCGTCTCAACGGTTCTGCGCCCCTTTCTAGGCGGCTGCTGCTGGTCAAATTGATACCCGGTTGATGCCAGGTGCTGATGTGGCGGTACGAAAAGCGGTGCGAATCTGTGCAGGCTGAATAAATGCAAACGTAATCAGCCTTCCGTCATGGAGGTCATGCTGTTTCGATCAAGCCTCCGAACCGCGTCTTTCCAGCAAGACTGATTCCCAACCCACGCAGCAACGTCGCCGCTGGGTCAAGCCCGTTCTATGTATTCGCCAGTGCGAGTATCAATCTTGACCAGTTCGCCCGGCTTGATGAACAGTGGCGCCTGAATAGTGATGCCCGTCTCGAGCTTAACCGGCTTCTGCACGTTCGTGGCGGAATCGCCGCGGACGCCTTCCGGCGCCTCTACCACCTTGAGCACGACCGACGGCGGCAGCTCGACGGACACGATTTTGTCGTCTGCGAACTTTATCGTGACCTGTGTGTTCTCGGTCAGGTAGTTCTTGGCGTCACCGAGTATCTCGGCCGGGACAGTTACTGTCTCATAGGTCTCCGGATCGAGGAACACGTAATCCTCGCCGTCCTTGTAACTGAAATCCATCTTTTTGCTCACGAGTGTGACCGTCTCGATACGTTCGGTGGAGCCGAACCGCACCTCGGACGATTTGCCCGTGCGTAAGTTCCGCAACGTAGCCTGTACAAACGCCCGTAAATTGCCCGGCGTCCGGTGCTCGACATCGAGCACCACGCACACATCACCGTTATAGTTGATCGCCATTCCGCGGCGTAAATCATTCGCTACTGCCATAGTTCCAAGCCAAACCAGTTCTTGCTGTGCAAAAGACTAAGCGCGAGTGCCGCGCCCGTGCGCTTGCTAAACATAACGAATCCGGGCCGAACCGCAAGCTACATCTCGGTCCTACGATTGCCCAAAAAGATCGTTACAGGAGCAGGGTTGTAAGCGGGTCAAAATACTCGTTTAGCCGGACGCCTCGAGTAATACTGACCCTTGGCGCATTACGCCCTTGCTCCAATCAGAGGTTGTCACCGTAAGAAGTCGTCGCAAAGCCAGATAACCAATCCGTCCCATCAGGCCGCACGGTCGTGCCCTCTATAGCGCCGAAAGCATACTTGGTAGGAAACCGCCCGCGTCGCAGGATTCTCCGACGGCCAGACGTTTTTCGGCCAAGCCTAGATCATAAATCCGAAGCCGAGTTAAATCTGATATGCAATTTCCTGTTTGGCCTCAGCGCGGATACATAGCTTCGGTCGGGCCTTACATAACTCTGGAACGGTCTTGCCGCTGTATTAGCACCTGGCTTCGCGCAAGGTGTAAAATCCATAACCAGAGGCAAGTTGTTCCAATGACTTGGCTTCCAAGCGAAGACCGTTGAATCGGTTTTGTGGGTCAGTGCCAGCAATTCGCCGGGGTGAACCCTGGCGTAAATCAAAAGTCGTTCACAAAAGGCGCTGTTAACCCCTGCAAGTTCCAATCGGCGTCTGGCCTCCGGCCAACGCTGAAGATTCGCGCTTCCGCCCCGTTCCGTGTTTTTTTAGTCTCTCCCATACGCACCGGTCGCGCAACAGACGCGCTCTGACCGAAGGATGCAAAACGGATTCGACAACAGGCGTACCGTGTTATGGACGGGATTCGTCCTGGTCACGGTTACCTTGGTGCTGTATTGGCCCGCGACTAAGCACGGCTTTCTTGTAATTGATGACAATGAGTACGTGACGGAAAACCCGTGGGTAACGCGGGGGCTTAGCCTGCCCGGCCTGAAGTGGGCGCTCACAGCCATGCACGCGGCGAACTGGCACCCGGTCACGTGGCTCTCACACATGCTGGACTATGAAATTCACGGACTTTTCGCCGGCGGGCACCACCTGACCAACATTATTTTGCATGCGCTCAACACTCTGCTGCTATTTTTGTTGCTGCGGCGCTGGACCGGTTCAATATGGCGCAGTGCACTTGTGGCAGCATTATTCGGCTGGCACCCGCTCCGCGTCGAGTCGGTTGCATGGGTCGCCGAGCGCAAGGACGTGCTGAGCACGTGGTTCATGCTGCTCGCCCTGTTAGCCTACACCGGATATGCGCAACGGCGCACAGCAACCAGATACGCTCTAGCGCTAGGCCTGTTCGCACTCGGACTTATGTCCAAGCCTATGCTCGTCACGCTACCGCTGCTGCTGTTGCTGCTGGACTACTGGCCATTTGCGCGACTGCATCTCGGCACCACAAATCCCACGGGATCAGAACCGCAGAAACTGGGCATCCGGATTCTGGCTGAAAAGGTGCCGTTTTTCGGTCTGACCGCTATTTCGTGCATACTGACGCTTGTTGCGCAACGCGCAGGGGGTGCCGTTAAGCCGCTGGAAGAAGTACCGCTGTCGTTGCGGCTGTTCAACTCGCTGGCTGCATATCTGGGGTACATTAGCAAAACACTTTGGCCTAGCGATCTTTGCGTGTACTACCCATTGCCGCAGGCACCCCCAATTGGCTCAGGCCTGCTCGGGGCATTAGCAGTCAGCGGGGTTACTTATGCTGCTCTCCGGTTGAGGGCGCGTTGCCCGTGGTTTTTTGTCGGCTGGCTCTGGTTCGTCATTGCGCTTGTGCCCGTCATCGGGCTTGTGCAAGTGGGCAATCAAGCCATGGCTGACCGGTACACGTATATTCCGTCAATTGGCCTGCTCACAGCCTTGGTATGGTGCGCGGCGAACTGGCTCGGCCGTTACCGCTCAGGGCTCAGAATCGGTGCGGGTATCGCCGGAGCAATTTTAGTCTGTTGCATTGTGCTTACGCGCGTGCAGCTCGGCTATTGGCGCGACAGCGTCACGCTCATGTCGCGCGCAGTCAGGGTGACAAAACGTAACGCGTTTGCGCATCTCAACCTGGGTGTGGCCTTTGCCAACCTTGGGAAAATGGAGGCGGCTGTTGAACAGTACCGTGCGGCCATCGAGTTCAGACCAAACGATTTCCTCGCGCACAATAACCTCGGGGTAGCGCTAACTGCACTGGGCAGGCACGAAGAAGCTGCGGCCCATTACAGCAAAGCGCTCGAGTTAAACCCGAAAAGCGCGTTGGCACATAACAACTTTGGCGTGTTACTGGCGCAACAAGGCAAACTTGATCAGGCAATCGAGCACTTCAAGACGGCCATCCGGTTAAATCCGCGATACCCGAAGCCATACCTCAACTACGGGTTTGCGCTCCAAAAACTCGGCCAAGCACCGCAGGCCATAACAAACTATGTTAAGGCGCTCGAGCTCGATCCCGACTGGCCGGAGGCGCTCGATAAACTGGCGTTTCTCCTGGCGGCGTGCCCGGACGAACCGAGCCAGACCCGCGGGGCGGCGATCAAGCTGGCCGAGCGCGCTGTGCGGCTTACCGGCGCGCAAGTGCCGGATTACATCGCCACGCTAGCGTTCGCGCACGCGGCGTCGGGCGACTTCTCGAACGCGGCTGCGACTGCCGAGTTGGCACTGGCCAAAGCGCGAGAAAACGGACTGACGCGCCTGGCAGAACAGCTCGAATCCGAGCTTGCGCTTTACCGCGCGCGCCAGGTCCCAGCTAAAGATTGGCGCAACCCGCGGTAAGCTCCAATAAATCCGGAAACGCATGGCGCTCGCCGCCGCCCGAGTCAACCCGCAGGCGGATGCACCAATGTGTCCGCGCGTTCACGCATTCTGCGTTCTTTACGCGTCCAAAACCACGCGATCCATACCGTCAATTCATACAGCAATTGCAACGGCACAGCCATTAGGACCTGCGTGAACACGTCCGGCGGCGTGAGTACCGCGCCAATGATGAGGTTTATGACAATGACGTATCTGCGCGCGCGCGCCAATGTGCGGTAATCGAGCACGCCAATCTTGACCAGCGCAAGGATCACCACGGGCAATTCGAAGCCCAGCCCCATTCCGAGCATGAACTTCGACACAAACGCCACGTAGTCTTCCGCGCGCCACTGCGGTGTGGCGAACCCCAACCACTGTGCGTATTGAACTGACGCAGTCAATGCGATCGGCACTAGGACAAAGTAGCAGAACAATACCCCGACAATGAACAGTCCGCCGCCAATCACAAGCGCGCGCGAGGCGTAGTAACGTTCACGCCTTGTAAGTGCTGGGAAAACGAACTGCCCGACAAAAAACAGCACAAACGGCGCAGCTAAAACCACCCCCGCATAGGCAGCGACTTTCAGCGCGACGACGAACGCACCCACCGGGCTTAGTGTAACAAGCTCGACCTGCAACCCTCTGCGCGCGGCTGCACTAGCCTCGGGACACAGGCGCCAGCCGAGCACCTGATTCGTTCCAATAACAGTCGGCTCGAGCTTCAGCACGGCCACGGGACCGGTGCCCAACCCGAGCTTTGCATACTCCTCGGGCGCAAGCTCGAACGTGCCGAGCCGGTTCGTACCGAATATGAGCGTGACCGCGCGCGTGTCGCGAGTGAAGAACGCTGGCGCCGTCTTTAACGGATACGTCAGAAGCCGGACTATGAAGTTGCCGCCGAGGAGGCAGACGACAAATGCCACGGCGACAGCCGCGAGGCACTTGAGAAGCACCCACCGCAGGTCTTCAAGGTGTTCAAGAAATGGTTTGACCGGTCCGCCCCCGTTTTCCTCCGCGTCGAGCTGCACGCGGGCATCTTCGCGCTCGGGCGCCATGATGCACCTTGCGAGTGGGCAACTAAAAGTAACGATTCACGGCCAGGTGCAGCGCGTCGGCTCAGGAATTCTTTTGCGCTTCGCCAGGTTTCTTCTGTACCGAATTCGGCTCGCCCGTGTCCGGCGGCGTAGCCGTGATCTCGTCTGCGACCTCGCGCGAGGCCTTGCGGAACTCCCGAATCGCTTGGCCCAACCCCCGGGCAAGCTCAGGCAGCTTTCGCGCGCCGAACAGCAACAGGATAACTGCAAAAATCAGAATCAGCTCCCAGCCGCCAATCGCGCCTGCGAATACAAGTTTCATAACATGGCCTTTCCGGACTAACAGTAGGCCACACGGCACAAAGAGTAAAGGCCCAAAGAAAGGCTGCAGCTCCGCGCCTCAGGCGCGCGGTCACGGCGGGGTCAATATGACGAACTCGCCGCGCCTGTTCTTACGCCACGCTTCTTCGTTATGCCCTGGGTCAACTGGCCGCTCTTCGCCGTAGCTAATGGTGCTGATACGGTCCGGGGCGATACCGAGCCGGACAAGCTCTTCACGAATAGCCAGTGCGCGCCGTTCGCCTAGCGCGCGATTGTACTCGATGGTACCGCGCTCGTCGCAATGGCCTTCGACCCGGACCGCCACGCGCGGGTTGGCCTTCATGTAGGTGGCCACCGTCTGAATCTTGGGCCGCTCGCCAGGCTTGATCGCCGAGCTGTCGAAGTCGAAGTACACGGTCTCGCTTTTGAACATTTCGGCGTCTTCGCGCCAGCCGGTGCGGTCAACCTCGCTGATCGGGATGCCACTAGGCGTCTCGTATCCGACGGTCTCCCGCGCGGGCTCGATCGGCCTACCAGGGGACACATCCCCCACCTGCCCAGGTGGGCGCTGTGGGATAGGTGTCACTGCAACGGGTTTTTTGCGGCAGCCGCAAACTGCGCACGTGACCATCAAACCAATGACGAGTAAGTTGCCAAGCTTGTTCAGTTTCATGTTCCACGTAACGTTTGAATTTTCCTCGGCCAGTTTATCTGGCCCAACTTGGTTGCGAACAATTGCCCGAAACTCGTGCCACATCCTTGACTTGTCGCGTCGGTACGTCAAGCAAAGACAGCACAGTTCCGCCCTGGACGCGCCGCGTGAAGATGAGCGTGCGCGAGTTCGGCGCCCAGCTAGGGTCTTCGCCAGCGACAAGCACGGTTGCTGTGCCGCCCTCAGCCGGGACAACGCAAATATCGAATCCTGCCCGCGTCTGGGACGTAAAAGCGATCCATCTGCCGTCTGGTGACCAGTCCGGCTCCGTGGGGTTGGGCACACCGCCAGTGCGGATGATTTCCACCGGCCCGCCATCGGCGCGCACTTTGCACAATACCCTGCGTTCCTTCGGCTTGGCTGCGAAACAAATCCACCGCCCGTCCGGTGACCAGCACGGTGACGACTCGTCCTCGCGCGTGAAAGTCAACTGTTTGAGGTCCGATCCATCGGCGTTGCAAACATATAAGTCTGGGCTGCCGCTTTTGCTTAGTATCATTGCCACACGTCGTCCGTCGGGCGAGACCGCCGCGCTTGTATTCAAGCCCGGGTAGCGCGCGAACACTTTTCGCGTGCCAGTGCTAAGGTCGTGGCGGAAAATGTGCGGGCCGCCGAGTTTATAGGACGTGTAGTAAAGTTCGAGCCGGCCCGGCACCCAAGCTGGGGCGGCCGTGATTGTGCCGTCCTGGGTCACCGGTTGCGCATTGAATCCGTCGTAGTCCGCCACGTAAATTTCGCTGACCTGGCCTTGGGCTACTCTGAAAGCGATTCGGGTACGTGCGATCCCCCTGCCACGGTTGGGCAGCAAGGCCACGATATCATCGGCAAATGCATGTGCTTGCGCGCGCAACGTGCCGCCAGTGTATGCTTTGGCCAAAAGTACGGTCTTGCTGATCTGGTCAGTTAGGCGGCCCTCGACTCTTTCACTATTACTGCCGGACACAAGGTATTGCGCTTCTGATGGGCTGACCAGCTTGCAGCCGACAACTTCGAGGTCGAACTTGAGCACGCGCTCGACCTCGCCAGAAAACCCTACCACTGCAATTGGGATTGGCAACTCGTTCAGGTGCCATGCCTCCTTGCTGATAACGACTTCTTCCTGGGCCGTGAGCGCAAGCCCAGAAATTGCAAACAGTATTAGTCCGACATTCCGCGTCACAACAACTGACATTTTCATCCTATACCTCGTTTTGCCCTTAAATCGAAAATGATTATCAACGTCCGCTGCTGTTCCGGCGTCCCGTCCGGCAGCGGCGCAACAAATTTCACCCGCTCGAGCGCACGCTGCACGGACGCATCCATTGCCGCGTCGCCGGACGGGTCAGTTATTCGCGCCGAAATCACCGTCCCGTCACGCGCGATCGTGACCGCCGCCTTAGTCACAAGATTCTCGTTCGCAATTGTCGCCGGGGGCATCCAAGCGTTGTAATACGCACTGAACACGGCTTGCTTGAAGTTCGCGTAAGGGACGCCGCCGCCGCCCGGCCCGAGCAACTCGATGCTCGTAGTGCTGCTGGTCCCGAGGCGCTGCCGCAAACTGTTTGCCACAGCGGCGAATTGATCGGGGTCAACCTGCTGAGTGCGGCGGGTAGCGCGCGGGCGCGTATTCGTCCCGGCTACCTGCGCGCGCGTGACCAATTGTGTGCTGACCTGTGGCAAACGGCGTGTAGGCCTTGTTTCTGCCGGACGCGGTTCGACTGCGCGGGTCGGTTCCGGCTGCGCCGGCTGGGGTTGAGGCCGCGGCGCCGGCCGCTCAACCGGCATTGGCTGAGCCGACGGAGTCACCGGTAGCCTGACTTCCGGACGCGGTGGCGGCTCGGGCGCAACCGCTGGCGTTGGCTTAAGCTCCGGCGCGGGCTTAACCTGCGGCGCGGGTGCTACTGGCGGTTCGGGCACCATCTGCGGTTGCGCGCCTGTCGGGCTGCCGCCGCCGGCTACAGGCATGTCCGTGGTGCGCAATGGCGTGAATTCTATGACTTCGAACACCTCGAAACGGGGTTGGCGCGCCGGCACGAACGCCGGACCGAACACCAGCACCGCGAGCAACAGCAGGTGCACCAGCGCCGAGACTATGAAACACTTTTTCTGCAGCCGGTTCATCGTGCCGTTGTGCTGGGCGGTTCTGTGCCGAGCGAAAAACGGGTTATGCCGTTGCGCAAGCACAGATCCAAGACAGCGGCCACGTGCTTGTACGGGCCGTTCTCGTCCGCACGGATACGGACAATCAGATTTGTGTTTGCGCGGTGCGCGGCGACAAGCGCGCGTTCGAGCTCGGCCAATGAACGCATCCGCTGCCGCTCGAGGTAATACGTGCCCTGGGGGGTGATCTCGACGAGCCGAATATTTTGGCGGTTCACAAACTTATCAGGGGCACCCCCGGTCGGAAGTTTGAGGTTTATGCTTTGCTCGAGCAGCGGCGTGGTGATCACGAATATAATCAGCAGCACGAACGCGAGATCGAGCAGCGGCGTGATGTTGATCTCGCTCAACGTGACCAGATAACTGCGTTTCGAGAACCGCCTCATTTGATCCCTCACGCATCAGATTGCTCGACCCGCAGCCGGAACGGCTCGGCACGTGTGTCATTGTCCTCGTCCCGGAGGTATTCCGTCTCCATTCGCGACACAAGCTCTTGTGCGAAGTTGTCCAGCTCGACCGTTAAAGTGCGCAACGTGTGCACAAGCCAGTTGTATCCGAACATCGAAGGTATGGCCACTAGTAGCCCTGCCACAGTTGTGATCAAGGCGGCAGCGACGCCGGGCGCCATAGCCGCAAGGGTCGCACTGCCCTGTTGCGCGATATGGCCGAAGGTGCTCATCACGCCCCAGACGGTACCCAGCAGGCCGAGGAACGGCGCGCCGCTGACTGCAATGGCGAGCAGGATCAAACCTGATTCGAGTTTGAGCGATTCCTGTGCGACCGCATTTTCGATCGTACGCTTCACATGCTCCATGCCTTTGAGCGAGATGCGTTTGCGGCGCCCGCCGCGCTCCGGCAACTGTATTCGCGCGTCCAACTCGAAGCAGCCGGCCTGGTACACGGCGAACAAAGGGCAGCCCTCGGCCTGGATGCGGCGATCGAACATATCCAACACCCGTTTCTGGGAACGGAACTCGGCGGTAAAATACTGGTTCAGCTTCTTTGCGCGCCGCATTTGGATGGCTTTGGACACCATCACCGACCAGGCAAGGATAGAAAAGATGATCAAAAGGATGATGATCGCTTTGCCTTCAGGAGTGGCCTGTTCCCAAATATAGACCAGCTCCCACTTCCGCGAAGCGGTTCCCACGAACGCAAAAAGACAATACTTGTCCATTCTGACGTTGTTCAGCCTGGTCGTGAGGAACCGGTTTAGCGTCCAAGCGTTCGCCAGTCAAAAGAAATCGGACGTTTTTTTCAAATACTTGGTCGAGCGCAGGTAAAATGCAACATTTTTCTGGCTGCAGTCGCTGAGCCGTGCCCCTGCGCACCGGCGAGGCGCGCAGAATTCGCTTTACCCCGAATGCAAAAAGCCCAAATTTCGACCTGTGAAACCTACCCTCTCGCTTGCGCTCGCGCTCGGCCTGTGCATCTGCTCGGTGCGCCCGGGCCAATGCGCCGAGGCCGCGCAATATCCGAAATCCCTCCCCGGGGCAGAAATAGCTCAAACGATCTCGATGATAACCGGCGTGGCTATCTCGCCGCTGCTCGGCGTGAGCGCGGTGGGCGCATGGCAATACTTCAAAGCGAAAACGCCCGAGCAAAAGGCTGCGCTGCCGTGGTTCGCCAGGCCCAGTTTCTGGGTACCAGCGTTACTGATTGTCCTGGCATGCTTTCTGAAAGACACGCTGGGCGCAGCAACACCTGCTGTGCTCAAAAAGCCGCTAGACGTGGCAGAAGCTATTGAAAACAAGCTCAGTGGCATGCTTGCCACCTGCGCTTTCGTGCCGGTGGTCGCGGCCATATTCGGTCCGGCCCACGCCCAAGCTGGTTCGGCAGAGTCCGCTTGCTTAGGCTCAGGCGCAATTAACCTATCATGGCTTTACAACGCGCTCATGGTACCCATTTCGATGGCTGCGTTTCTGGTGGTCTTTATTGCCTCGAACGTAATCAACGTGCTGATCTTGCTCAGCCCGTTCCCGCCGTTGGATGCAGCCTTGAAAGCGTTCAGGCTGTTCCTGCTTTCAACCGTCACCGTCACTGCGCTTGCCAATCCATGGATCGGCGCAGCGTGGGCAATTGCGCTAATCATCCTCGCCTATTTGATTGCTGGCTGGTCGTTCCGATTCACCGTGCTGGGCGCAGTATTCGTGTGGGACTTCATCACGCGGCGACACAAGCGGTTCCGGCCCGACCCCGTCGCCAACTGGATGTTTCTCGGCCGCCGGACAAGTAAGGTACCAGTGCGCACGTACGGGAAATTAATTCGGACTGAAGACGGTCGGGTCTGTTTCCGGTACCGGCCCTGGCTGGTCTTGCCACCACACGAAATACGACTGCCCGAAGCCAGGTACGAGGTCGGGCGCGGCATGTTTTACTCCGAAATCATCAGGGTCGAGGAAGCGGACGTTAAGACCGTGTTCATCCTCCCGCCGCGGTACAGGACGCACGAGCACGAACTGGCAGAGATGTACGGCTTCGCCGGCGTACGGCCGATCGGATTGCGTGCAGTGCTTTCCTGGCTTAAAAGCGCAATGGGCCTCGGCCGCCGCGCCAAGGAAGCCGCAGCGTGAGTCGTTTCACAGGGCAAACCTAGCCAGGCATAGCTCGACGGCTCAGGACACGATCGAGTTCGGCCTGCACGCTGGCAATCTCCAGCGCAGCCAGGCCCAACTCACTTCGCAAAATGGTCACTTCCGGCCCGAGCGGCTGCCAGACCTCGGGCGCCGTATCCCCCCACAGCACAACGCACGGCACGCCGAGCGCAGCAGCTAAATGCGTTATACCTGAGTCATGCCCGACAAAGGCCACGCATTCTTGCAACAATGTCCCGAGCGCGACCAACGGGAGGCTCCGTGCAAGTTCGACCCTATCTGGAGGTAATGCGGTTACCAACCGGTCCAATCTGTCGGCTTCGGCCTCGCCCCCGACCATCAGCACTTGCAGCCCCGGCTTGCGAACCAGTTGCTGCAACAGCTCGACCCACTTGCGCTCGGGCCAGTTTTTACGCTCGCTACCGCTGCCAGGGTGAACCGCGAGTGTCGCCTTTGCAGTCCGCATCGTGCGCGGCAGCGCCAAGCGCGGAATGTTCGAAGCGTTGAAAATACCGAGGCGCTCGAGCGGTTTAAGAAACACATTCGTGGCGTGTTCCTTGTCAGTCTCGGAAGGCCGATGCGGGCCTTGGACAAAAAGCGCAAACGAGCACCGCCCGACGTTTTCGCTGAAAATCCCATCCGGGTCGTACAAGTACGAAACGATTAAATCGAATTCTGAGAAATAGTCTTTCCACTCGTCCGGAAGCTGGCCGCCACGCACGAAAAAGCTCGCCAGCCCGCGCGCTTCAATCGGCTTGACGCAATCCACCAGGCCGCCTGCAGCAGCAAGCTGTGCTATGTGGGGGTACCCGAGCAATTCGAGGTGTGCGTCCTGGAACCTAGCTCGGAGCGCGGCGATTGCGGGCAAGGTGAGTATAAAATCACCAATTGCGCCGCCGCGTATCACCAGTACCTTGCCGCGCTTGGCACTCACACAAATTCCTCCTGCGCGCAACCGATCTTGGACGTTCCCCTCACGTGGCCGCACGCAGCTCCACGAACATCAGATGTTTTAACCAACTTTTGGGCCTCCTCGATCCGCTGCAACGGCCTGCCTGACATCGGCCAGGTCTCAAGCTGATCAAGCGCACGCGCTTCGGCCTGACGGTACGCAGTCAACCCGAGCACAATCACGAACAGGCCGAATGCAAGCCGGATTGCGCATCCGACCTTGAGCCGTCGCTCGTTGGCCGTCGCCCAGTTGATCAGGTCGCGCAACCGCCAAGGCGACACGGTAAACCACATTCCGGCCACAACGAGCACATACGCCCAAACGATGATTACGAGCCGCCACTCCGTTTCGACCCAGCACGCCGTGTCACGCATCAGTTTGGCCAAAAGAAGCATGACCACAGCAAGCCCGCGCACCGCCAGGAAATCTTTCAAAAACACGCACGCTCCCAAACCGATGGCACCGAACATTACCGAAAGCGTGTTTTTGTACGGCTCAAAATCCGAGGCGGATTCGGTCTGAACGTAATAGATGAACCAACCGGCACCGAGCGCCATCAGCAAGTAACCGATTGGCACCGAGCGCGGGAATTTCCGTACACCCGCGGCGAACTCGCGCGGCTTCAATAACCCGTACAGCGCCGGCAAGCTCACTCCTAGCCCGAGCAACACTGCTAAAACCGTCTGTTTCATCTGCTTAACTACACGTCAAGCGGCGATCGAAGCTTGCCCGGCCGGGGCCAAAAGCGGAAGCCCAAAAACGGCCGCTTATTCCGGTTCAGCGCGGCCCAACACTTTCGGCAAGTTCAGAAGAAAACGCCTCTCCATTCGCCTCGCTCGAATCCTCTGCCTTTCGGCAACGCGACCAGGCGCCGCGCTGCGCCTGGTCAGGCAACTCCCCGTACAGCGTGAACGTGCCCGCGCGCGTAATGTAAAGCTCTACCAGCTCGCCAATAAGCGTTTCCGGACCGTTGAATACCACAATCTTGTTGCATCTGGTCCGGCCGGAAAGCCGGGTTAAGTTCTTCTTACTCGGCCCTTCGACCAAAACCTGCATTTGACGCCCGACACACGCGCGGTACCGCGCGCCGCCTACCTCGTTCATTAATTGCAGCAGGCGCGCATGCCGCTCAGCACGGACATGTGCGGGCACCTGGCCCGGCATCGCTGCAGCAGGAGTGTCCTTGCGCGGCGAATACTTGAAAATGAACGCCTGGTCGAACTGCACAAGCCGAACGAGTTCGAGTGTCTGCTCGAAGTCCTCGTCCGTCTCGCCGGGGAACCCCACAATGAAATCGGTGCAAATTCCCATTGCCGGCCGCACACGCCGCAGCGCCGCTACCACATCCAAGAACTGTTCACGCGTGTAGCCGCGCCGCATAAGTTTTAGAACCCGGTTGCTGCCGCTTTGCACAGGTATATGCACCCCCTCACACAACTTAGGCAGGCGCGCAAAAGCCTCGATAAGGTCCGGGCCGAACCCGCGCGGGTGCGGCGCCGTGAACCGGATCCGCTCCAACCCTTCTATCTCGTGAATGGCCTCGAGCAACTGCACGAATGGCGACTTCCCGTCACGCACAGGCACAACGCCGCGCCCGTAGCTGGTCACAGTTTGACCAAGCAGCGTGACCTCTTTGACCCCATGCGCGGCCAGCTCGCGGCACTCGGCCACAATATCCGCAATGCTGCGGCTGCGCTCGCGCCCGCGCGTCTGCGGCACGATGCAGAAGCTGCAACTGAGATTGCACCCCTGCATGATGCTTACGTAGGCGGTCACCGTTTTCCGGCCGTTAGCGCCCAAAAGGTGCTCGCGGATGTACGCCTCGCTGCCCGGTTCCTCTGCTATGTCAACCACCTTCTGGCGTTGCCCAGACAGGAGTGCTGCCAAATACTCGGGCACGCGGTGCAACCGTTGAGTGCCAACTACAAGGTCCACCTCCGGCAGTTTACCGAGTAGGGATTCGCCCCGGCTCTGCGCCATGCAACCAAGGAAACCGAGCACAATATTTGCGCGGCTCCGCTTCCGCTCGGCAACGAGCGCGGCCATTTTGCCTAGCGCCTTTTGCTCAGCAGTGTCACGGACGCTGCACGTGTTAAGCAGTACGACGTCGGCAGTATTCTCGTCCGGGGCCAAGCTATACCCACGCGCTACAAGCTGCGCAGCCAGCGCCTCGCTGTCGCGCACATTCATTTGACAGCCGTAAGTCTTGATGTACACGCTCGGCATAAGCCGGGTTCACCTGTCCAAATAATAAACCCGAACTGCGTGGACGCAAAGCCTGGCATTAGCTTCGCTCCTTGCAGCGCTGAAGACTGCGGAGTAGTGCCAAACAAGCCTAGCATCTGAAACTTGTCCCCGCGATGGAGCCGCGCGGATTTTTCCTGAGCCAGCAAGGCGGGGTCGCATCGGCGGTGTGATGAAAATTCGTGCCAACGACAAAGGCACGCGGTAACATTTCAGCCTGCGCCTAAATAAGCAGCACAAGATGCGCATAAACCGGTATGCAGCGTAACCCACTGGATTTCAGGCCTTGGTTTATATGCCTCGCACTGTGCGCGGTCACCGTCGCGACCTATTGGCCTGTTAAGAGTTACCCATTCATCAACTACGACGATCCGCAATACGTGACCGAAAACCCCCATGTGCGTGCGGGCCTGACGTGGCAAGGCGTGGTCTGGGCATTCACAACCGGACACGCGAGCAACTGGCACCCACTCACATGGCTCTCACTGATGCTCGACGCCGAATTGTATGGTGATTGGGCCGGGGGCTTCCACCTTACAAATTTGCTGTTGCACACGGTCAACACTTTGCTGCTGTTCCTGCTGATTCACACCACGACAGGCTCGATATGGCGCAGTGGAGTCGTAGCAGGATTGTTCGCGCTGCATCCGCTACACGTCGAATCGGTCGCCTGGGTCGCAGAACGCAAAGACGTATTGAGCACTTGCTTCGGACTCCTCACCTTACTTGCCTACGCCGGGTACGCAATGCGCGCGTCCGGCTCGGTACGCCGCCAGCGGCTCTACTACTGGCTCGCAGTAGCGCTGTTTGCGCTCGGGCTGATGAGCAAGCCGATGCTGGTAACATGGCCGTTCGTCATGCTGCTGCTCGATTACTGGCCGTTGGGCAGGCTTTTCCCGACCAGCGCGGCCGGCGCACAGGCAAGGGGTAAACTCGGAACAAGATCGGCCCAGACCAGTTTGGTTGTGGCGGTTGTCGAAAAATTGCCATTCTTCGCGCTGGCGTTTGCCTCGGCGATAGTGACCCTTGTGGCTCAGCACCGCGGCGGAGCCGTTCAGGCGCTGGCGGCGCTACCTATAGGCGCGCGGATCGAAAATGCGTTGATTTCGTACGCAAAATACCTGTTAAAGACGGTATGGCCGCACGACCTCGCCCTGCCATACCTCTACTTGCCGCCAGATGTATGGCCGATATGGCACGGCCCGGCCGCAGCAGCGGCGTTGACAGTCTTCACGCTGCTTGTGTTCAAGCTGCGCAGACGGTTCCTTCTGATGGGCTGGCTCTGGTTCTTGGGCACGCTAGTACCGGTAATTGGGATTGTGCAGGTGGGGAACCAATCCATGGCGGACCGTTACACTTACATACCATTGATCGGCGTGTTCATTGCCGTCGTGTGGGCCGCAGCCGAACTGGCTCGGCGATTGCCGGCCGCCAAACTTATTTTGGGAATTGGGGCGGCTGTAATCCTCGGGCTATGTGTTTGGCGCACGCGAGTCCAATTGGCATACTGGCGTGACCCGGAAATCTTGTTCAGGCACACGATAGCGGTTACCAAGGACAACTGTGTCGCGCACGACATTCTTGCCCACGCGCTGCTGAAAAAGGGCAAGTTCGAAGCTGCTAAACAACACTTCTTGGAGGCTGTCCGCATCCGGCTCAAATATGGCAACCGGTACAATGCTGAGCTGCTGCACAATGCCGCTGTGGCCGCGATCCAACAGGGCAACCCAGCCGAGGCCAAAGAGTACCTTAACCAGGCAATGCAGATCGGGTCGTACCCAGCAGGCGTCCCGGCCAAGCTAGGTGCGCTTCTAACGGCCGAGGGACAACTGGAACAGGCGATCGCGCTGTACCGCGAAGCGCTCAGGCTCGAGCCGGACTCGCCCGACGTGTTAAACAACCTCGCATGGCTGCTTGCAGCTTCGCCTGTTGATGCGCTCAGGGACGGCACCGAAGCCGTACGCCTGGCCGAACGCGCATGCGAATTGACCAAACACAAGGAGCCGCTACTGGTCGGCACGCTCGCGGCGGCGTACGCGGAAGCAGGCCGCTTCGAAGAAGCGATCCGCACTGCTGAAAAAGCGCGTGCGCTGGCCGCTGCTGCGGGCCTGACAAACCTTGTGGCGCGAAACGAAGAACTGCTTCAGTTGTACCGGGCGGGTAAGGCGTACCGTGACCAATCCCTGTTGCCCCGGGCACCCGCCCAAGCGGACTAGATTGGACCGGAACAGGCTTTGCGCATATCGACGGGATAGCGGGGGGCATATCAAGACTTGTTATACCGAGCAAGCAATTATTGGCGCCGCCGGCCAAAACCGTTTCGACGATTTTAGGCTCTTCTAAAGCTAAGCCTTTGAAACGGCCGCTGCTGCGGGCGCCCATTTGTACACGGCTGATGCAGGTTCTAATGCAATCCCGTAAAAAGCGCTACGGAGTTATGCAAAGCCAAAAAGATGAGTGGTGCAACGGCCAAGATTCCCAGGCAACCAACGAAATCACGTGCTGCGTAAAGCTGGCATTGGTAAAGTTTGCGCGTAGCGAAAATGGAACCCGGCAACAAGGCAAATGTATTAAGCACAGCGCGTGACAGACGATTCCAACTAATAGCGGTGGTGTTGTGCGTCGTCACACTAGCCGTTTACTTGCCTGTCGTTCGGCATGACTTCGTGAATTATGACGACCCTGTTTATGTGACCGAAAATGCGTACGTCCAGGCTGGGCTTACTTTGGATAGCATCGCTTGGGCGTTTTCAACCGGCCGCTCCGGCAATTGGCATCCGATAACATGGTTGTCACTAATGCTGGACAGCGAGTTGTACGGCACCTGGCCCGGCGGGTTCCACATCACAAACCTGCTGCTCCACACGGCAAACACGCTTTTGCTTTTCTGGCTCCTGCACGGTCTGACCGGCGCACTCTGGCGCAGCGCTTTTGTTGCAGCCCTGTTCGCACTCCACCCGTTGCACGTCGAATCAGTCGCCTGGGTCGCAGAACGTAAGGACGTGCTAAGTACATTCTTCGGGCTGCTCGCGCTAATGGCATATGCGCAGTACGCCAGGACCAGCCCAAACGAGTCAGCGGCACGCCGGAAGCGTTACTTCACCACACTTGCGCTTTTCGCGCTCGGGTTGATGAGCAAAGCGATGCTTGTCACATGGCCGTTTGTGATGCTGCTCCTGGATTTCTGGCCGCTGCGGCGAATCAAATCCCACTTTGATACGCCGACAACACGCGCTGACGCGGCGGAAACTTCGCCTACTGAAGCAAACGCGCGCTCGGAACACGCGGTCCCGCTCAAGAAACTTGTGCTCGAAAAAGTTCCGTTCCTCGTGCTCTCCGCATGCATAAGCGTGATCACGCTCATAACCCAGGGCCAAACCGATGCACTTGCATCGTCGCGGTTGCTGCCGGTCGCGAACCGCTTAGCCCATGTGCCGGTGGCGTATTTGCGATACATCGGCAAGACTATCTGGCCAGACGGGCTGGCCGTGTTTTACCCGTACAAAATGATCGGATGGGACACAGCCCTGCCCTACGCGGCGTGGGCTGCACTGGTGGCAATCACACTGGCCGTTTGCGCGTACACACGGCGCCAACCCTACCTTTTCACGGGCTGGTTCTGGTTTGTTGGCACGCTTGTACCGGTCATCGGGCTGATCCAAGTCGGGCGGCAATCAATTGCAGACAGGTACACTTACATCCCCCTCATTGGTTTATTCATTGTGGCGAGCTGGGGCCTTAGCCGTATGATGCACGTGCTGCGCGTACCGGCATTGGTACTGCGCGCCGCGTGCGCGGCGCTGCTTGTTGCCACAGCAACAGCCACACGCCTCCAATTGCGGCACTGGCAGAACAGCAGGTCGCTGTTCGAACACGCGCTACGGGTGACCGACCGGAACGAGTTGGCGCATAACAACCTTGGCGCCGTCTTAATGGCTCAAGGTGAGCTTGACGCAGCGCGTCAACATTTCGAGGCCGCTTTGAAGGTTAATCCTAACCACTATTGGAGCTGGATGAACTTAGGGGTGGCCTTGGTCCAAGGCGGCCAAGTCGAAGAAGGCTTGGTGTTGCTAAAACGGTTAGTGGCTATGTGGCCAACTTTAACCTCGCATTTCAATTACGGCACGGTCCTACTCAACATTGGGGACTACGGCAAGGCCGTGGAACATCTGCAATTCGTGGTGAAATTACAGCCCGACTTTTTCAACGCTCGGATGAACCTTGGAACGGCGCTTACGTACTTGGGCAGGTTTGAAGATGCGCTCCCGCACTTCATAGCAGCGGTGAAGTTACGCCCCGATCATCCAGATGCGCTTTTCAACCTAGGTGCCGCTTCAGTCAAGTTGGGGAAACTCGACCAGGCCGCGAACGCTTTGATGAAATGCCTAAGCATTAACCCGGCAGACGCGAAAGCGCGGCGGCTACTTGCTGAGGCGGCGTTAAAACAACGTAATTTCGAGGTGGTTGTGACGAACCTCGCCGAGTTGGTAAAGCTCGAGCCGGATGCCGCTACCGCATTCGATCTCGCACAACTTTTGGTCCAAGCGGGGAGGGCTGAGGCAGCGGCCAAGTATTTTCGGATTGCGCTCGAGCTGAAGCCCGACTGGCCGCATCCGCACAACAACCTTGCCCTGATTCTTGCCACGCACCCGGATGCGAAGATCAGGAACGGCCAAGAAGCCGTCGCACTCGCAGAGCGTGCGTGCGCCCTGACCGAATGGCGGGCGCCCCTATTCCTGAGCACACTTGCAGCCGCATATGCAGAGGCGGGCAGGTTTGACGACGCAGTACGCACCGCCGAGCGCGCGCGCGCTTTGGCCGAAGCGGCCGGCATGTCGAACATTGCCATCCGGAACGAACAACTGCTCGAATTGTACCGGAAGGGCGAGCCTTTCCGCGACCATGCCCTGCAACCGATTCGTTCACTCAGATAAACTGCGCGCCATTTCCGCGCTTCAGGATAAATTGCGAAGAGGCAAGCCGCGCCCGCCTCGCCAGGCCCCAGCGCTAAACCCCGCAGCTTAGCCCCACCCCGGTAAAAGCGGGCCTCGTCCTTAACGGAAAGCCCGAGCCTCGGTAGATCGCCAACGCATCCAAAAGCTCGGTCCGTAAGCCTTTGACTGCCGAGTGCGGGTGATACCCTGTGCCCCGTTGATGGCTCCGGACCGTTGACAGGCGCGCACCCAAAAGGCTAAATTCCGGCAGTTTTTCGGTCTCGCATGGTAGCGTTGTTGAACCAGCAGGTGCTGGTGTTAAACCGGTTGTGGCAAGCGGTTAACATCTGCACGGTCAGACGGGCGCTGATCCTGCTGTTCCAAGGTCATGCACAGGTGGTGATGAGCGGCCCGGACGGTTCCTTCCGCACATACGACTTCAAAGAATGGCGGGATTTTTCCGAGCGTGACCCAGGCACCGAATACGTGCGCACCGTCTCGTTCCGTATCCGCGTACCCCGCATCATTTTGTTGCTCGTGTACGACCGCGTGCCGAAGAAAGAGGTCAAATTTACCCGTCACAACATTTTCGAGCGCGACAAAAACACTTGCCAGTACTGCGGCCGCGTATTCCCAAGGCAAGACCTGAATTTGGATCATGTGATACCGCGCGACCGCGGCGGGCCGACCACATGGGAAAACGTCGTCTGTTCATGTCTCGAATGCAATGCCCGGAAAGGCAACCGCACACCGCAAGAGGCGGGCATGCGCCTTATCCGCAAGCCGAAACGGCCGAAGTGGCGCCCGTTCGTGCAAATAAACTTCAACCTGTACCAGCACGATAGCTGGAAGCACTTTATTGATCTTGCCTACTGGAACGTCGAATTAGGCGAGGACAATTGAATCCCCCCGGCTGTAAGTAGCGCTAACAGCGCCAATCGCATGCCGGGACATTACAATGGCGCAGTGCCCCTATTCCGCGTCAGGCCGCCCAGGCTCGCGAAATGCGCGCCTAGCCTTGAACAGCTCGATCAAGTATTGATTCCGAACCACCAGGTTCGTCTGACCGCGCTGGTGCGCTAGCGCAGCAGCACGCTCCGCAGTCTCAACTGCTTTGTCGAACTCGCCCGCTTCTGCATACGCCGCAGCCAACGTACCAACGAAGATTGTCTCTTGATATCCCGTGAGGGCACAGGCGCGCTCGGCTAGCCGCACCGCTTCCGCGCCATTCCGCAATTGCGCCTCCGGCGCAGTGGCCAATAGCCACGCCAAGTTATTTAATGCGACAATCATGTTCGGCCGCCGCTCCAGTGTGCGCCGATAATGCTCTATCGCCCCCGCACGCTCGCCCCGGGCGCTCAATGCCATGCCGAGCTGCAGATGCGCCTCAGCCCAATCTGGTGCGATCCGAACAGCCTCGCGTAGACTCGATACAGCCGACTCAGTCCTCCCGCGCTTGAGCCATTCCAAAGCCAAATGGTAGTGGGCCTCCGCGCAGTCATAATTCATGTTGAGCGCGGTAAAATACGCATTCAGCGCTTCATCGGACATGCCCAAAGCGCTCAAAGCGCGGCCTTTGAACACGTACGCCCAGACGTCGCCCGGCGTTGCTTTAATCACCGCTTCGGCATGAGCTATTGCTCCATCATAGTCCCCAAGCTCGACCAGGGCCGCTGCGTAAGTGCGATGTGTCTCCGGGTGGCCCGGCACAAGCTCGAGCGCGCGCGCAAAATAGTTGGTCGCACCACGATAATCTTTAAGCTGGAACAGCGCGTTGCCCATATTCAGCAGCGCCTCAACCATTTTAGGCTCGCGCGCCAGAATCGCACCAAAATGGTTCGTTGCCTCGGACAACCTACCCCGCCTGGCAAGCACCACACCGAGGTTCAAACGCGAAAGAATATGGTTCGGGTCAAGCTCCAGCGCAGCACGGTATTGTTCAACCGCCATGTCCAGTTGGCCAAGCTCGTGATACGCCCGGCCCAGACCGTAATGCGCAGCCGGATTGTTCTTGGTCACTGCAATGCACCACGACCAAAGCGAGACATCATCCCGCCAATGCCACACCTGCTTCCACGTGAGCGCACCAAGTAACCCCAAGACGCCAAGTCCGAGCACGGCCGCTAGTGTGCGTCCGAGACGCAATTTCTCCCCCACAGACCCGAGTAACCAAACCAGCGCCAAAAACAGTCCGACCGACGGCAAATACGTGTACCTGTCGGCAATCGAGTGGTAACCCATCTGCACTAATCCTATGGTAGGAACAAACATGCCGATGAACCAAAGCCACCCCACTATCAAGTAAGGTGCAGCTCGCACGGCGACGATTACAATGACCGTGATCAAAAGCAAAATAGCTACTGACACGAGTACGAACCAAGCCGGCCAAGAGCCGGGCATCGGGTACCACGGCGCCAGATTCACCGGCATAAACGTCTTGGCGAGGTACCGCAGGTAGGAAACCGGGACATTAGCCAGGCGCAGCGCCCACGGCACCGCTTCGGACGAGAGCACGTTACCGCCTGATTTCATCACCAAGTAAGTGACCGTGCTGGACACCATGCTCATGCCAAAAAACGGCACTTTCTCCGCTACGAGTTTCACTAAACGGCCGAGCACCGAAGTGAGCTCCAGACGACTGCCGGATAAAGCAATCCGTTTTAATGGCCAAAAGTCCAGCAGCAGAAACACAAACGGGAGCGTGACCAACGCCGGCTTACTCATCAGGCCTAACGCAAAAAACAGCGCCGAAGCCCAAAACCAGCGGCGCGCCCGGATGCGGTCCCAGCCCGGATTGCCTGCGCGCAGCCCTACCTCGGAAGCGCGTTCCACACCCTGCAACCCCCGCACATATTGCGCATAACATGCCAAACTTAGGAACCCGAACAGCCCGCTGAGCACGTCTTTGCGCTCAGCTACCCACGCGACCGATTCGACACGCAGCGGGTGCAGCGCGAACAATGCTGCGACCAACGCGCTGCGCCAAACCGACCCCGTCATCAGCCTGAGCGCATGGAAAAGAACCAACGTGCCCAGCGTATGATAAACCACGTTCATGAACCGATGCAGCCCCCCGTGCAACCCGAACAGTTCGCAATCCAGCATGTGCGAAAGCCAAGTGACTGGACGCCAAAAATCGAAAAACCCGGTTGTCAGCGCCCAGTACGTCCCGCGGAGGGTCAAGCCGCTGGACACGACCGGATTCCGCCAAACAATGTAAGGGTCGTCGTAATTGGTAAACCCGAAATTGATCACTTGCACGTACGGCCCAAAGGTCGCCAGCGCGAGCCCTACGTAAACGACCCAAACATGCTCAGTGATGAATGATCGAGTCTTCACGGCAAGGCGTGATTCGGCCAAGTGAGCACAGATTCACCAGCCGCCCAGGTGAACCGCACCGCATAGCACACGCAAATCACGGTACACCACAGATTAACCCTAATGCCACAGGTGCCATTGCCGCGGCAGACCACGGCGGAGTGCCGGAACCACAGCGCTTTGCTCAGGAAACCAGCCGTTTTAACGCACTTGGCGGGTATAAGTGCGACAGGCTCGACCTGCACCCGAGGTAAATCCACCACAATCAAGGTTTGCGCTCAGTTTTCGCGGACTCGATCAGTTCCCAAAACTTAGGGTTCGATTGTAATGCCTCGTCTTCACTCGTCTTGAGCCCGGACCGGTATAGAAAATCCTTCAGCGTGTGCTTGCTGAGGATACGGTGCACGAGCAACCCCAGCTCATGCCGCTCGAAGTAGATTCGATAATCGCCCACCCTGAACCTGTAAAGTGTGCGGCCGCCGCGCTCGAGCTTGCCGAACTGCTCAAGCTCGGTGCCGATCGCCTGCTGCGGTAACCCGCGGAACTCACCTAAGATTTGCAACTGCAGTTCTTTGGGCATGCGCGCCAATTCAGCGGCGCTCGTGGGGCTAAAGATAATCTGGAACGGCCTCATAAAACGAATTTGGCGGCGCGTATGGGAATCGAACCCATCTTTCAGCCTTGAGAGGGCCGCGTCCTAGCCGATAGACGAACGCGCCGCTCGGTTTTTAACTGCACAAATTTTACCGCCCAAATTGGGAATGTCAACCCTCGCGACGGCGCCGCGCTTACACTCCCGCGCTGGCGAGAACCCCGTCGTCCGGCCACAGCCGCGGCGCACGGGACGCACAAGAGCTCAGGCCCGCTCGGTACCCCAACGCATGTGAATAAACCGCTCAAGCGGCGCAAAAAGCAGTTTGTCTGTGGCCAGCCCCACCAGAATTATGACCAGCATGATGCCCAGTACAGCGTCCATGGCATGCAACTCGCGCCCGTAGTGCAACAAATGCCCGAGACCGAAACCTGTCAGAATGGCTACGTAAATCTCGGCTGCCATTAGGGAGCGCCACGCGAACGCCCAACCCTGTTTCATCCCGCTGAGAATGAACGGCAGCGCGGCGGGCAATATTACATGCACCCACAAATGCAACCCGCGCGAGCCCATTGTCATTGCCGCCCATCGGTAGATTGGCGGCACGTGCCTCACCCCGGCATCAGTCGCAAGTGTAATAGACCAGACACAACCCATGACGACTATGAACGCCATGGCCGTCTCGGTCTGGCCAAACCACAGCAGAGCAAGCGGTGCCCAACATATGCTCGGCAGGGATTGGAGCCCCAGCGCGAGCAATCCTAGGGTGTGCCTGAAAAACCTGAACCTCGCGATCAGCACACCGGCAGGCAAACCGAATCCGAACCCGATTAAATACCCGAGCACAAGTCGCCTTAGTGTGACTCCGGTCGCGCCGAGCAGCGTCCCATCGGCCACAGCGGTCACTAGGTACCGCACCACTTCCGACGGCGCGGGCACTATAGCGCGCGGCCACACGCCTTGGCGCACAAGCCACTCCCAGGCGCCAGCTAGCGCCGCAAAAAACAGAATTGGCGGCAACCAACGCTTCATTCCCCAGCAACAGCTTCAGTGTCGGGGGTCAAATGCGGCTTCAGTGCATGAATTATCTCGGCAGAATGTCTTGCCACCTCGACGCTGTTGATATCGCGCGGCCGCGGCAGCGGGATGTGGAACTGCCCGCGCACGCGTCCGGGCCGCGCGCTCAACAGCACGACACGGTCGCCCAAGCACGCCGCCTCGCGCACGTTGTGCGTGACAAACACAATCGTCTTTGGGCGCTTCTGCCAGATCGCCTGCAGATCGCCATACAACTGCTCGCGCGTCAGCGCGTCCAGCGAGCCGAACGGTTCGTCCATGAGCAACACGCGTGGGTTCGGCGCCAATGCGCGCGCAAGCGCGACACGCTGTTTCATGCCCCCCGAAAGCTCATGGATGTTTGCGTGCATAAATTTCTCCAACCCGACGAGCCGCAGGTAGAACTCGGCGACCTCGCGCCGCTCCTTGGCCGTCAAGTTCGGCTTGAGCTTCAGCCCGAATAACACGTTGCCCATCACATCGAGCCAAGGGAACAGTGCCGGCTCCTGAAACAGCACCAACCTGTCACTGCCGGCACCGGTCACTGGCTTACCGTCAGCAAGTACGCGCCCGGTATCCGGTGTCTCAAGCCCCGCAATGATGTTCAGCAACGTGGTTTTGCCGCAGCCGCTCGGCCCGACCACGCACACAAATTCGCCTTCGCGAATTTGAAGGTTAACGTTTTCGAGGGCATGGACGCTGCCATGACGCGTGTGGAACGTCTTCGACACGCCCTCAATTGCCAGCTTCACCGGCGCAGCAACCGCTGTTTGGCCCGGGCCGATCATTGACTCAGGCGAGGCAAATTTTTCTCTGCCAACACTTCATTCAGGAACCGCAACTCATAAATGCCTGCCAGCTCGGGCCTGACCTTCAGAAACCCGATCCGGTACGCGTCCTCGGCAGACTTGGCCAATGACTCGGGCACCGGATCCCACGTCAACTCGATCTTGTCCCACGCGCGCTCGAGCACTTCTGCAGCCAGGCCGCGACCTGTTTCCGCCTTCAACTCATCATTGAGCAGCTTCTTTGCCTCAGCAGGGTTGGCTTTAATCCATTGGGTCAGCTCGACGTGCGCAGCGACCCATTTTTTCACTAAATCGGGATGACGATCGAGAAACCGCACGCTGCTGACCAGGTGCGTCGTGACGTATCGCCCACCCGTCTGGCTCCAAAGCGTTTTCTCTTCCAAGTACACTTCACCCCCAGCTTCGAGCACGAGCCGGCTCACCCACGGCTCGACGGTCCACACAGCGTCAAGCGCGCCTTTCCGGAACAGGGCCAACTGGTCCGGATTCGGCGTGGGCACGACCAACACGTCGCCCCCTGTCAAAGTTACCCGGTGACCCTTGCTCAGCAGCCATGCGCGCGCCGCCACGTCCTGCGTATTACCTAGCTGTGGCGTGCCGACACGTTTGCCACGGAAATCCGAATCGGTCCGGATGCGGCCATCCGGCTGCACCACAAGCGCAGCGCCACCACTGCATACGCCGGCAACAATCCGCACCTCTTTGCCCTCGGACCGTAAATACGCATTTATCGCAGGGTTAGGCCCTACGTAGGTCAAATCGAGCGACCCCGCGAAAATGGCCTCCATCGCGCTCGGGCCAGCATTGTAAACGTACCATTGCACCTGCACGTTTGTGCCGAGCCGCTCCTCGAACCACCCACGGCCTTGCCGCGTCAGTGCGTGGCCAATGACAGCCTGCGCGTGGGTCAGATTCGGGAAATGACCGACACGCACCACGACGCGATCCCCGGCTGATACCCCACAGACAAGCCCGAAGCCCAAGCAAAGCGCTATTAAACCTGCCGTGCGCCGGGCACTTGCCCGCCAGTCAATTGCCGGTGCATTTTGCGAACACAGACCACTCACATCGTCTTCTCGACCTTTTCCATAAACAACCCGGTTTCGCCCAGCTCCACAAGCCAAAAAACAGTAAGCCCGGCACAACAAAACTGACGTACCGGAAAATTAACTTCATTACAATCCGTGCGTGGCGCCGCCCCAGGCATCAATGCAGGCTCGGCCTGGTCCATGGAATCTGTCACGAAACTGCTCGTAAGTTCAAAGATTACGAACGCGTGCCCGAACTATCTGCTGCGCAGTTTCGCAGCCAGCCTATTCAGGCACCACCCCGAGGCTAATGTCCGCCGCGCACTATCCAAACCGTGCATCAGGACTGCCCCGACGCGCCCGGGGGGCTCCCAGGTGGGCCGTCCTGGGTTTGCGGTGTGCGCGGCGCCTGGTCTTCCTCTGCCATTGGTGTTGCACCGGCTGGAGCCGGCTCCGGCGCGTCTTCAAGCTCGAACTCGTCTTGGGACGCGGATTCGACATCGAGCCGAGGCGCCTCATCTGCCAAAGTCTCCTCGGCTATAGCACCGCCTTCGGAAAAGCCGGGTGGAGTAAGGCCCTCAGACTCAAGCTGTGCCGCCGGCTCGAACTCAGACTCGACCAGCTCATGTGGACTGGCCTCGGCAGATTCAACCGGACCGGGCCCGCCTGCATCAGCCGTTCCTTGTTCAACCGTGGCCTGAGCCGACTCGACCTGCTCCGATTGTTCAGGGGCGGGTTGCAGCTTTTGCTTCGGCGGTTTCGGCGCAGGTTTTTTGGCGGTCTCAAGCCTGCCGTCTGCAAATTCGATCACGTGGCCCTGGTGTACAAGCCAATGGAGGTCTGCAATTACAGCCAGTTGTTCCGGCGTGTGCTCGGGCACGGGCTCCGACTTGGTGGCAGCGCCGGCCTGATCCTGTTGGCCGGCCTCTGGCGAAGCCTGGAGCCGAGTAGCCGGCGTCGGTGCCAGCGCCTCGATCAATTCGCGCCGAGTGCATCTGGGATGCTCGTTGATGTACTGCACGATGCGCCGGACGCTTTCGGACACCGGCGTCGTTTCGAGATCGAGGTAGCGCGGCCGCGCCACAGACACATGCGTAATGGTACGGTTTACTTTGAAGAACTGTAACCCTGCTGCGGCGAACCGTTGGCTCAGCGCAGTCGCCATTTGAAGCGGGAACCGGCGCTGATGCTCGTAAGTGCGATGGAACACTCTGCGGAGCCCCTTGCACTTGAGCCGCCGCGCCGCCGCTCCACTAAGCGTGTATGACTCGACCTGCCTGACTAATCCTGGCAAATGCACCATTCGGAAGTGCGTTTCGACGTCTTGCCGCGTCTCGAGCCGCAATGGCTCGGGCACGTTCAGGCATACGTACTGCGTTTTCCAGCTCTGCTCCTCAATCCACTTCTTAACCACCGCCTCGTCCCGCACGATCTTCACGTGCGACTTGAACACCTCGAACGGAATGTTCGAGAACCGCTCCTGATGCAACCGCACCAGTTTGGACTGGTAATCGTGATGGTTCGGTGGTCCTAGTATCACCCCGCTCAACCCGCACTGCGCGACGAAAGTGTACTTACCCTTCGGCGGTTCGGTCGGCACGCGCTCGGTCTGATAAAACAGCCCGAAATGGGTATCCAACACATAGGCGGCAACCTCATCTTGTGAGAGCCATAGCGTGTCGTCCAGCGCGCAAACATACAACGGTTGGAGCAGTTGGCCGTCCGGTGATTTACGCGAGGTGAAAGTCACAGTGTGGCGTTCGGGCCGCTGCAATACCAGCTTCGCTATTTCGAACAGCGGGTACGCGCGCCCGGTGATCTTGATCTGCCGTACAATTGATTCGACGCACTTCTCATCTGGGACAAACTCGACGTCCACCTCGGGCAGTGGTGCCGGGGCCGCCTCGGGCTTCGGCTCGGACGGCTTGACCTTAGGCGGTTTCAATTCAGGCGCAGGCGCAGCCGTCCTCTTAAGTTGCGCGGGCCGTTTCCGCTGCTGCCGCGCGCGCCGGCCGGGCTTCTTGCCCGACTCTTCCTCGCCTTCAAATTTGGCAAAACGGTCGCGGGCCGGCGCCTGGTTCACCCAGGCGGGTAAAAACAGCTTGCTCAGATCCAGGTCGAGGTCCAGCTCTGGATTCGGCTTATTTTCCATCGTCTCCGTTCCCAATTTGAACTCTTGCGCCGGGACTGTAACCGAGCCCGGCGGCCTCAATTGAAAATGCTCGCCGACTGAGCATTATTCAAGCCCGACTTACATGACCCCGCTGGGAATTATTCTGGGCGCACCAGCGGCGCGGGCATAATCGGCGCCCGCTTCGCGGCATAGCCTTAAAGGCTCAGCTTAAGAATTTCGACGATCTCCTTTCGGCCAATTGACTTATGCTCACCAAGCCTAAGCCCGCGCGCCTCGATCCGTGCGGCGATTTCTTCGAACCGCTCCGTGCCGACGCCGCACTCGCTAAGACGCGTCTTCATCCCCAGGCCGGTCCTAAAAAACTCCTCGGTTTTACGAATCGCGGCCTCAGCCTTATCCTTGGCACGTTTGACCTCCCAAACGCGCTCGGCGTACTGCTCAAGTTTTTTACGCTTGGCCCGTTTTTGGTGCCGCCACACCGCCGGCAGCAGAATCACCAGCGTTTGAGCATGATCAAGTCCATAGAATGCGGTCAATTCGTGACCTATCAGGTGCGTAGTCCAATCTTGAGGCACACCACAGCCGATCAACCCGTTCAGGGCCAGTGTACTGCACAGTGCGATGGCAGCACGCGCATTGTAATTGCGCGGTTGACGGAGCACTTTCGGCCCGTATTCGATGAGCGTCCGCGCTATGCCTTCTGCAAGTCGGTCCTGCACGGGCGCGTCTGCGGGATACGTCAAATATTGCTCCATCACGTGCACGAACGCATCGGCAATTCCATTTTGAACCTGGCGCCGCGGCAGCGAGTAATGCGTCTCAGGATCAATTATCGAAAACGTCGGGTACACCAGCGGGGTCGAGAATGCCAACTTCTCCCGCGTCGCCTCACGCGAAATGACCGCGATCGGATTCGACTCCGACCCGGTAGCCGGCAACGTCAGCACACACCCGATCGGGAGCGCACGTGTCGGCTTTGCATTTTTTGCAAGTATATCCCACGGGTCGCCCGCCTCATAAAATGCTGCGACTGCGATGAACTTTGTCCCGTCGAGCACGGAGCCGCCACCAACGGCGAGCAGAAACTCGACCTTTTCGCGTCGGCACACCTCGACGGCTTTCATCAGCGTCTCGTACCGTGGGTTCGGCTCGATCCCGCCGAATTCGATCAGATCCCGGCCTTTAAGCGCCGCCTTGACCTGATCGTACACGCCGTTACGCTTGATCGAGCCACCCCCGTATGTCATCAGCACTTTCAATCCAGTCGGGACCAGATCGCTCAACTGCGCGATTGTACCTTTGCCAAACACCAGTTTCGTCGGGTTGTGATATACAAAGTTCTGCATGGCGAACAGTTGTTCGGCTCCATTCAATCCGAAATCATTACGTGCATCAACAGGAAAGATGTGCTGTCAAAGGTCGGGTCGCCGTCACGCACCACTGTCGCGCGAAACACCCTGTTCACCCGCCGCATGGCCATTCGCAACATATATGGCAAGATTCAACCACTCCTGGGACCCGCTTCGACCCGCAACGGCTCACTGACGCCTCGCTAAAACCACAGGCACAGCACTGCCTTCGTGGACCGAACCGCCAGCAAAAGACCGAATTCCGAGTTCCAGCACGCACCAACGCAGAGTATGTTCGCAGCATGAGCGTCGCTTTCCGCACGGTCGGTGTTGGCGCAACATTGTTTGCGCTGATCGCGCCGACACCGCTTAAGGTGCGCGCACAACCCAACACGACCCGCTCTTGAATGGCTTCAACCATCCGCCGCTTGCGGCCAGACCGCGCACGTGGTGGCACTGGACGGGCGGTAACGTGACCAAAGAGGGCGTCACTAAGGACCTCGAATGGATGGAACACATCGGCCTGGCCGGATTCCAACTAGCCGATGTCGCAGTCCCAGGCGACCAAACCGCCGACAAGAAAATCCAATACGGCACGCCGGAAACGGTACCAGATGGTCCAGCACGCCGCACAGGCAGCGCAACGGCTCGGGCTTCAGATAGCAATCTTCAGCTCGCCCGGGTGGAGCCTGACCAGCGGGGCATGGGTCAAGCCCGAACAGGCCATGAAAAAACTCGTATGGAGCGAGACAAACGTGACCGGGCCAGGCCGGTTCCACGCGAAGCTGCCGATGCCGCCGACCAACAACGGCCCGATAAGAAACCTGGCCCGCGGCGGACGCGGCAGCACCGACCCGGCCTTCTATGGCGACACCGCGATGAACGCGTCTCGCGCCGTCCGACTCAACGCCAGCTTAAGCTCTGGGACGATTAGTCCGTGGTCACCACGCCGGGTTCGGAGTTAAGCAAACCACAAGTTGAACCCAGCGGCTAGCCCGGTAAACTTGCGTGCCGCGCAAGACGTATTGGTTCGAATCGCCGCTGCGCGGATAAACAACATCGAGCTCGCCGTTTATGCGTTCCAACTGGGCTCCAATCGGAGGCGCGTGCGTCAAGTTCGTCCTGCCCGCACTTGTTTCTTTGGCCCCAAACACCGGATCTGCGCAGAAATCCCGTGCGCGTGGAGGCCTTCAAGCTCTGCAAACTTCTGCACTGTAGGAAGTGCGCGGCGCAACGCTGCGCGGCTGTACTGGATAATGCTTGTGCGCCGTTGGAACTGGTCAACTGAGAGTCCACCGAAGGCCGCGCCTGCCCCGCCGGTAGGAAGCGTATGACTCGGCCCGGCGACGTAGTCGCCGAGCACGGTGGGTGACCACGGCCCGATGAAGACTGCACCGGCTGTGCGCAACTGGCGGGCTACCGCCTGCGCGTTGCGAGCCACTACCTGGCAATGTTCAGGAGCTATCTCGTTCGCTAGCTTGACCGCGTCGCCTATAGTTCGCACATGAATCAGCCATGTATTCGAGTCGAGGACACGTTGGATAAATTCTTTTCGGCTGAGCTTTTGTAATTGCTGCATGAGTTGTAGGCGCACCGCTGAAATCAATCGCGCCGAGGTTGTCACAAGCCAGATTCGTTCGGACCCGGACCCGTGCTCGGCTTGTGCGAGCATGTCCGCGGCAACGTATTTCGGGTGCGCTGTATCGTCAGCGATTACAAGCAATTCGCTCGGGCCGGGCAAAAGATCAACTGCAACTTTGCCGAAGACAAGCCGCTTCGCCGCCACAACATATGCATTGCCCGGGCCGAAAATTTTTTGGACCGGGCGGATGGTCTCCGTGCCGTACGCCATGGCAGCTATGGCCTGCGCGCCGCCAATGCGGTAAACCTCAGTCGCGCCCGAGGTGCGAATGGCGAAAAGCAGTGCCGGATTAATCGTGCCGTCTTTACTGCAGGGGGTACAAACGACTATCTCCGGGCACCCGGCGACCTTTGCAAGCAACACTGTCATAAGCGCCGTCGAGACCAGCGGCGCAGTACCACCGGGCACGTAAATCCCGACACGCTGGTACGGGTCGAACTTTTCTCCTACGACCGCGCCGTGGGCATTCTTCATTTCCCAGTCTTTTCGGAGGGATCTCCGCGCGTAGGCCGCAATGTTCCGGGCCGCATCTGCCACAGCGTCACGTAGGGCACGGTCAGCCTTGATGCACGCAGTGACCAATTCCGGCTTCGTCACGGCCAACTGGTCCGGGCGCAGCCGGACGCCGTCGAACTGTTCGGTAAACTCGATTAGTGCCGCGTCACCCCGCGCCCTGACGGCATCAATGATTTCCCTTGCGCGCGCCTCGATTACGGGATCAAACATGCTCGACTGGGCCAACAGCTCGCGCACATGCTCATCGAACTGCGGATCGGTCTGCCGTATCAGTTTCATGCCGCGCCAAACGTAGGTTAGAGCAAGTGCATTGTCAAAAGCTGGCGTCGGAGTCACCCTTGCCCTTTCCGGGTTGGCTCCGGAATGCCGCGCCGGGCACAAAACAAAACCAAGGCCACGAAACCAGCCCACGCCCGTTTGGGAATACATTGCGGACAGCAAGGTTCACAAGCCGCACTATCGCTGGCGTGACAGCACCGAAAACAGCGGTTTTAATTTTGCGCTGAACGAGATGGCCCACTACACTCAGGCACAAAATGGCCAACTCCGAGACGAGGAACCCGATCATAGTGGCCCTGGACGTTCCGGGGGCGGCGCACGCGCTTGCGTTGGTCGAGCAACTGGCCGGCACGGTGGGCGGGTTCAAAATCGGCAGCGAACTTTTTACTCTCGCAGGCCCAGATATTGTCCAAAAGGTACGAGCGACGGGCGCAGCCGTCTTCCTCGATCTGAAATTTCACGACATTCCGAACACTGTCGCGCGGGCGGTGGCAGCCGCCACGCGGCTGGATGTCCAAATGCTGACCGTGCATACAAGTGGCGGACTTGAAATGATGCGCGCCGCAGAAGCGGCTGCACAACAGACCGCTGCTGAGCTAGGGCGCCCTGCACCACTGGTGCTGGGTGTAACAGTACTCACGAGTCTCGGCACGGAAGAGTTGGGTCAAATCGGTTGCGATACCAACGTGGGCCGGCAGGTCGAGCGGCTGGCACGGCTCGCTATGGCCGCGGGATTGCGGGGGCTGGTCTGTTCACCACTCGAAGTTGTGGGGCTGCGCCAAATATTGCCTGACCGCATCACGCTGGTAACACCCGGTATCCGGTTCGGCCCTGGCACGCCGGACGACCAAAAGCGCACGCTGTCCCCACGCGAGGCGATCGAAGCCGGCGCGGATTGGCTCGTAATCGGCCGCCCGATTTATGCCGCACCCGACCCGCGCGCCGCCGCACTGAAAGTACTGGAATCGCTCCGGTAATTGCACAAACATCGACTGGCTCGGGTCGCAGATCTCGCAGGCCCC
>JANWZY010000019.1 GCA_025061935.1 Verrucomicrobiia bacterium | reverse complement strand
TTGGGCCCGTGGGAACAGATTTTTTACGGCGAGTTCGACGGGCGTCGCCCCAAGCGCGTATTGGTGAAGATAATTGGCGAGTAGGAGTCCGGTAAGTATTTGCACTTTAGAACGGGGGCTTGTACAATGGGTGCGTGGAACTTCGGCGCGGCAAGTATTTCGGAAGGGGGTCATCCTCGGCGCTGGGTTTTACCTTGATCGAGTTACTGGTTGTAATCGCAATCATAGCCCTGCTTGCCGCGCTGCTTTTGCCTGTGCTCGGCACAGCCAAGGACAAGGCGCGTCAAATCCATTGCCTGAGCAATTTGAAGCAACTCACCCATGCTTGGCATTCGTACATCAGCGAGCATGAGGATGCAATTCCGGAAAACAAATCTCTCGGGGCCGGGCCGCGGGTGGCATACAGCCCGACCAACTCATGGGTGCTTGGCAACGCACAGGTAGGGACAAACTTGACCGATATCCAGAACGGCACACTTTACAGGTATGCCCGCGAGCACGCCGTGTTCCGGTGCCCATCTGACCGGTCAACGGTATATCAAACCAGCCTGCCACGGCTTCGGAGCTACGCGGCCAGCGTCTTCATGAACGGGTACTTCGCCGATTCACTGACCAAGTTCTCCCAAATCCGTAATCCCTCGGCAGTGTTCGTGTTCACAGACGAACATGCAGATTCGATTGACGACGGGATGTTTTTGATCGCCCGCGCCCCAGACAACACCTGGTACAACTTGGTGGCCGACAGGCACAACCGCGGCGCCAACCTCTCTTTCGCCGACAGCCATTGCACAAGGTTCAAGTGGAAGCAGCCTAAAAAGTTCATTTCACATTTGCAGCCCGCAGCGAACGCCGAAGATTTGGAAGACCTAAGGAAGCTTCAGCTCGCTTTGCCGCCGAAGTGACCGAACGAGGCACCGTCTGGGATTTTTACGGAGCGTGGCCTTTGCCAGAACATTGACATCTGTAGAGCTGTGTTAGTCAGCTTGGGGGGATATTCTATTGAGCCTTGCATAACTCGGTAACGCTTTTCATGTGGCTCCGTCTGCACCTGGCTTCAGCCGGTTACCAAAAAGCGCCGAGAGCAACGACCTGTTTCAGCGGCTCGGCTTGCAAGCGTAAAACCGTTGAAACGGTCTTGTTGGTCGGTGCCGGTATCCAGCAGATGAAGCCTGGTGTTAAAGAAAACATGCTCGTAAACTGTCGCGATTCTCAATGATTCTCTTAATTCGTGTTCGAGCTGTTCGAGCGTGCGACCCTTGGCCCCTGGAAGTTGAAGTTTGAACAATCCGAATCCCGGCGCACGCGACACCGCATTGATCAAACCGTGCGCGCAGCACATTCAGGCTCGTGCGATATTGGGAATGTCTTGGTCAACCCAAAACAAGCACTCCGCAGCGCTGTGACTGCCATGGACATGGCTGTTCCCCAGAAACGGCCAGGGAAAATTTCGGAGACCAGCTCCTCCGTGATCATTGGGAGCAGGTTTAGAAAACAACGGCAGCCAAAAGCAGAAAAAGCATGTGGCGGCCATATCCGCCTAGAGTGAACCCCCCCCATTACCAAAACACGGCAAAGAACAGCGCCACGCCCGCGATCACCGCCACGGCCGCAGCGAGCACCTCGGGCGAGGTGCGCATGTCCAAATCGTTTCGCTCCGGCAAACGGCGCGGCTCTTTGAGCGGCCACACAAGCGTGATGAAGCCCATCAGAGCCAGCACCAGGCTGAAGGTCAGCGCCACCTGCACCAAAAAATGCAGCGAACCGGCCCACGCCTGGAACATTCCGTAAATCACCGGCCCGGCCAGCAATCCTGCGACTCCGGCCGCGCCCGGCGCCATTTCAACCAAGATACCGAACAGAAACACCGCCACCACGCCCGGCCAGATGTAGCCTTGAAACTGCTGGATGAATTGAAATACCCCGCCGAACCTGGGCTGGTCCAGCGCCGGCGCAACCGCGCAGCCCACGGCCATGCACGCCACCGTCAACACCCGCCCCAGCCAGACCAGCCGTGGCTGCGGCGCCGCGGGGTTGATCAGCCGCCGATACACGTCCATGGTGGCAATGGTCGAGGCCGAGTTGAGCAGCGACGCCAGCGTGCTTGTCACCGCGCCGGCAATCGCCGCGCAGATCAATCCGCGCAGACCCGGCTGGACCAGATTTTTGATAAGCGTCGGGAAGGCTGCGTCGTTCTTGTCGCCCAGCTCCGCGCCGTAGAGTTGGCGCGCGATCAACCCGGGCATCACGATGGCAAACGGCACGAGTAGCCACAAGCCGCCGGCAAAAATCATTCCGAGCTGGCCGTCCCGGAGCGACCGCGCAGCCAGATTCCGCTGCACGATGAACTGGTTCAATCCGCAGTAGTAAAGAATCACAATCCACATGCCGGACACGATGCCCGTCCAGGGCAGGTCCGGGTTGTCGGCGGGCAAAATCATGTGCAGCTTGGCAGCATTGAACCGGGTGAACTCGCCCCAACCGCCCACGGCGTGCAAGCCCAGCGCAAACACCAGCATTCCCCCCGCAAGCAATGCCAGGCCCTGAACCAGATCGGCCCAGGCGATGGCGCGCAGCCCGCCCAGCGTCGCGTACACCGCACCGATCAGGCCGATGACCCACACCGCCGTGGTTAGGTCCAGGCCAGTCAGCGTGCGCAAGGTCACGCCGCCCGAATAGAGCACCGCGGGCAACATCACCAGCGCGTAAATCGCCACGGTCAGCAGAGCCATGATGGCGCGGGCGGCGGCGTTGTATCGGTATTCGAGGAACTCGGGCATCGTGTAGATGCCGGCCCGGAGAAACTTCGGCAACAGCGTCAACGCGATGAGGGCGATGCCCACCGAGCCGGTCAGTTGCCACGCGCTCACCGCCAGCCCCACCCGCCCGGCCGCCTGCCCGGCCATGCCGACCATTTGTTCGGTGGAAATGTTCGCGGCGACGATTGAGATGCCGATGAACGGCCAGGACAATCCGCGTCCGGCCAGGAAAAACCCCGCGCTGTCTTCGGTGCGGCCCAACGCCCGGCGGCTTTTCCAGACGCTCAGGCCAACCACCACGACGAAGAAACCAATGAACAGGAGCAGGTCAGGCAAAGTGAAATGCATGAGTCAACCTTTCGTGCTGTCTTTGATGGCCCGAAACATCGCCAGCAGATTTTCAACAGGCGTGTTGGCTTGGACGTTGTGAATGGTGCTAAATACGTATCCGCCGCCCTCGCCGAAAATCTCGATGCGCTCGCGGACTTCGCGATAGACCTCGTCCGGCGTGCCAAACGGCAGGGTCCGTTGCGTGTCCACACCGCCACCCCAGAACACGAGCCGGTCGCCGTACTGTTTTTTCAGCGTGCGCGGCTCCATGCCTTTGGCCGAGCATTGGACCGGATTGAGTATGTCGAACTCAGCTTCGATGAAACATTCGATGAGCGGCTCGATCCCGCCGCAGCAGTGCATGAACGTCTTCCATTTCGTGTTGCGGTGGATCCAGCCGTTGATGGCCTTTTGGTAAGGCAAAAATAGTTCGCGGTAACGCGCCGCGCTCAGGAACGGCCCTTGTTGTGTGCCGAAGTCTGTACCGCTCGTTTGAATTACTGTGGGCAAATCCCCCACTGCCTTATGGAGCCGCCGCAGGTTTTCGAGCGCGACCTCGGTTTGCCGCTCGAACACGGCCTTGATGTACGCCGGCCGCGTCACAAGGCTCACGTACCATTCCTCGACGTCGCGGATGCCTCTGGGCCGCTTCAGGAACGTGGCTGGCACGAGCGCGATGTCGCCAAAACTTAATCCCGGGAACGTGCAGAACAGCGCCTTATCGGTGGTTGTGTAGAGTTCATGCGCCAACCGGCGGTAATGCTCAAACTCCTCGTCCGGCAAAATTTGGAATTCCTCGGTGTTGTCAGCGGGGTTGAGCCTCGCTTCGTCAATCGGCTCCTGGCGAACGATGGCGTCGAAGAAATGTCCACCGGCAGGCATGCGTCCGCTGGGTAGCACGGAACGGTCGTTGCCGGGCCATTGGAGCAGGTCGCCGTTCGGCTCGTATTGCGTGTTGAAATCTTTGGGTACAAGCACCGGTGTGCCGTCGGCCAGTTGCCATTCTTTGAACTCGAGCTGTGGGAAGCCGAACATTGTGCCGGTGCCGCCCAGGTTCACCGTGTCTATGCCGAGCGCGTCGCGCAGGTCGGGCGCAATTTCGCCCAGCATTTGATAGACCTCGACGACCTTGACCGGGGTGCCCGGCGGGTCAAGCTTAAGTGCCTGGCGCAGTTTATAGACCACGCTTACGTGCATGCCGGTTTGAAATCCGCCACCGAAATCCACCGGTACCCGGTCCGGCTCGCGGTGCGCTAGTGCGGTCTGTATCCGCTCCCGTGAGTTCATTGCTGCGGCGCTACCACCTGACTTTCAGGCGCTTCAGTGCCCGATCTCAAGCACGAATGCGCAAGTGACTTCGCGCGCCCCGAGACTAGACACTCGGGCAACTTGGGCAATTCAAAATCGGGGTTGTGCACCGGTCTGCATCTAAGGTTTCGCCGGTGTTCGAGCTTTCCCTAGCCACAAAGCAGTGCGCGGGGCCCGTAGATTTTGCACAAAAATTGCTGAGTATTTGGGCGGTGTCCTGCCGGTAACGCGGCACGCGGCCTACAGCCGGCCTATAGCCGGTTGCCCGGCGTGTCCGCTTGCGTTGTTCGCGGCCGGGGCGGCTGGCAGATAAGAATTGAAAAAGGGAAAGTTTAGAAAAATTTTTGATGCAAACCGCGTCCGGGCGCGGTAACCTACGCGCCGTTCATTTTTTGTGCGATGAAAATTTGTGTACCTAAAGAGACGCATCCGGGAGAAACGCGCGCTGCGTTAATCCCTGACCATGTGGCCAGGCTGATCAAACGCGGCGCGCAGGTCGAGGTTGAGAGCGGCCTGGGCACAGGCAGCGGTTATTCCGACTCGGTGTACGCTGCGGCCGGCGCGACCGTCGTGAGCGACCGCCGTGCGCTGTTGGCGGGTGCAGACATGGTTATTCGGTTGCGCAAGCCGGCAGTCGAAGAGATCGGTTTGCTCAAGCGCGGCTGCATCCATGTTAGTTACCTTGATCCATTCAACGAGCCTGAGCTTGTCCGCAGGCTCGCTGCGCAAGGGGTGAGCGCGATCAGCCTCGAAATGATACCGCGCATTACGCGCGCGCAGAAGATGGACGTACTTTCGTCCCAGGCGAATCTTGCCGGGTACGTAGCTGTTGTGCTTGCGGCCAGTCATTGCTGGAAGATCTTTCCGATGATGATGACAGCCGGCGGTACAATCGTGCCGGCCAAAGTGTTTGTGATTGGCGCGGGCGTGGCCGGGCTTCAAGCTATAGCAACGGCGCGGCGGCTCGGCGCTAAGGTCTCGGCTTTCGACACTCGGCCTGTGGTTGAGGAGCAGGTCAAATCGCTCGGGGCCACGTTTGTAAAGATTGATTTGGGCGAAACCGGCCAGACCAAGGACGGCTACGCCAAGCCGCTCACGGAGGAACAACTTGCCAAACAGCGCGCGGCGCTCAAAAAGGTCTGCGCTGAATCAGACGTGGTCATTACAGCCGCGCAGGTCTTTGGTCGTAAAGCCCCCATAGTGGTAACCAGCGAGATGTTGGCGGCAATGCGGCCGGGCAGCGTGGTCGTGGACTGCGCAATCGAAAGCGGGGGCAACGTGGAAGGCGCGCCATATGACAAAATCGAGGTGCGCAACGGCGTGACAATTATCGCGCTGGCCAACCTGCCCGGGCGTGTGCCAGTGCATGCCAGTCAGGTGCTTTCGAGCAATATGACCGCGCTAATAGAAGAGTTCTGGGATAAAACTGCGAGCGGGTTCGTGCTGAAGCTCGACGACGAAATCATAAAGGGGTGCCTTATAACCCACAACGGTGAGGTGTGGCACCCGGATATTAAGAGTCGGCTCAGCGCGGCGTAAATTTCGGGACTGTGAAACGAGCAAGCGAAGACGAGTCGTTATGAACAACATGCTGATCTCACAAACTGCGCACGGCGGTCCGGGGGCGTCTTTGGTGCTGGGCGCGGCGGACGCCTCGGCCGCTTTTACCAGCTCATCCATTGCCGTGCCTGAGAAGCCGGCGGCCGGTGCCGGCGGCGCCGAACACCAATCGGCGTCCAGCGGCGGCGAATACATTTCGATGCTGTTCGTTTTCGTGCTGGCGACGTTCATCGGCCTCGACGTTATCCGGCGCGTGTCGCGCCTGCTGCACACGCCGCTGATGTCGCTGACCAACGCTATTTCTGCTATTGCGGTTGTGGGAGCGATTATTGTGGCGGGGCCGAAGCATCCGCCGGTGATCACAATCCTTGCGCTGGTGGCCGTGTTCGCAGCCGTGACTAACATTGTCAGTGGGTTCCTCATCACGGACCGCATGCTCAAGATGTTCAAGAAGCGGGAGGACAAGAAGCCATGAACGAGACGTTCATTCAGCTCGCGTATTTGCTGGCCACGGCGCTGTTCATCTTCTCGCTCAAATGGATGAACGATCCTGAGACGGCGCGCCGCGGCGTATTCGCCGGCGTGGCCGCAATGATTGTCGCAGTTGCGGGCACATTAGCCAAGCCGGGGATAGTGAACTACGAGTGGATCGCGCTGGCCGCTGTGCTCGGTGCCGTAGTCGGCATTCCGCTGTCGCGTGTGCCGTTGACGGCTGTGCCGCAGCGGACTGCGCTGTCGCACGCATTTGGCGGGTTGGCCGCCGGGCTGGTAGGCACAGCCAAATTCTATCTTTGGTTGCACGAATCGCCGAGTGAATTGACGCACTTCCGCACCGCAGTGATTAGCACAGAAGTGTTGCTCGGGTTCCTCACATTTACTGGGAGTCTCATGGCTGCGGGCAAGCTGCAGGAGATCATTCCTTCGCGCCCGATCGTGTACAGGAATCAGAACTTCATAAACCTGTCGCTGTTCGGCATCGCGGTGCTGTGCGCGGTGTTGCTGACGATTGACCCGCTCAGGTTCAAAGGATTGTTCCCGGTGGTTATTGTGCTTTCGCTGCTGTTCGGCGTGCTGTTGATCCTGCCCATTGGCGGCGCTGACATGCCCACAGTGATCTCACTGCTCAACTCTTATGCTGGTCTATCCGCCGTGGCTATGGGTTTTGTGCTGGAAAACAAGCTGCTGATTACCGCCGGCGCGCTGGATGGGTCGTCGGGCTTGATCCTTTCGATCATCATGTGCAAGGCGATGAATCGTAGCTTCACAAACGTGCTGTTCGGCGCGTTCGGCCAGGTTCAAGTCAGCGCTGCTGACGCGGAAAAGAAAACTGTGAAAAGCTGCACGCCGAAAGATGCCGCGCAAATTTTGGAAAACGCGAATTTCGTTGTAATCGTGCCCGGCTACGGCATGGCTGTCGCGCAGGCGCAGCATCGTGTGCGCGAAATTTACGATCAGCTAGTCGAGCGCGGCATTACGGTCAAATTCGCCATCCACCCTGTTGCAGGGCGCATGCCCGGGCACATGAACGTGCTGTTGGCCGAAGCTGAGATACCGTATGAAGACCTCGTCGAAATGGACGAGATCAACCCCGAAATGCCGCAGTGCGATGTGTGCCTGGTAATCGGCGCGAACGACGTGGTGAATCCTGCCGCGCGGCATGACAAAAACAGCCCGATCTACGGCATGCCCATTATTGACGCGGACAAAGCCAAGACAGTCTTGGCCATCAAGCGTAGCATGAACCCCGGCTTCGCCGGCATCGAGAACGAGCTTTACTACCTAGACAAGACCCTGATGGTGTTCGGTGACGCCAAAGCTGTCACGGGCGAAATAGCCAAACACCTGGCCGGCGAAGGCGCGAGCATCCACTGAGGCATTTGCTTACGCTGTGCGAGGCCCGAGCGTTAACTGACTGCCCGCGCAATTTTTCTTGCGTGCGGGAGAGCGCCTGACCCGGCGCAGCCGCGCGACCGGGCGCACCGCGCAAGCTTATTTCAGTGGCAAAAGCACGAGCACCGCTAGGTCAATTATGAACAGCAGCACGATCGTCGCTTCCAGAATGACCATCAACCGGTTGGATTGCTCGTGCCTAAGCATTTGGTACAGGTCGTCAAGCGTGCGTAGCTTGCCCTCAATTGTGCGGTGCCAGTCTGCGAGGTGGAACCTGGACGCGATTTTTTCGTAAATCCGCGCCAGATGCCAATCGCCGAAAAACTTCGTGATGTTCGACAACTCGTCGTTGAACCGTGCGAGGTCGATCCGTATCTCACGTAGCTCGCGCAACACGTCAGCACGCGAGCGCAGCGGCTGCGCGCCCAAGTCGCGGTATGAGCGCTCGAGCGTAGCGTCCAGCAACCGGTCGTATGCTTCAAGCTCGGCCAGTTGCAGGTTCGCCAATTCCATTATGTAAAGCGTCTCATCGAAATCACTCGGCTCGTCCACGATCAACGCTGCGTCCCAGTCAATCACAACGAGATCGTTTTCGTAATAGCTCAGATATCGGGCCGTGGATTCGTCGGCTTCTTGCTTGGACAACTTGCTAGGGTCCGGCTCCTGTGTCAGCAGGGCGGCTATCTCGCGCCTGTGTGCATGGAACCAAGTTTCCGCAGGTATAACTGCGCCAGTGGCTGTAACTAATGGCGCAGAAATACAAAACACGGTGTAGGCCTCCTCTTCCAGCAGTTGCGGGTGCGGACGGATATAGTGCGATTTCAGCTCTGTGACCACGTCGCCAGCCAGGCGCATCACCTCTTGGTGCAACGAGCCGCTCTCAAACTGCAGGTCATGAAACGCCACCAGCTCGCGCAGGCTGCTGACTTGGAACGGGACACGGATCGTGATGCTAATAGCGCCGATCGGCAACAGCTTGATCGAGCGCTCGATCCGCACCTTGCCCTGCGGCCCGATCCGCTCGATCGGCGGCAACCGCACCATCTGCGGCTTGTAGAACAGGAACCGCTTCGGACTGCGCTTATCAGCGTCAACGCCGAACTGTGCCACCGGCTGGCCGAATACCTTCGTCAACGGCTCGCGCGTCATCTCGTGCGCCACGTTGTAAGCGTAGATGTACACAACCTCGCCCTTGTAAGATGGAACCGTGCGCGAGGCCTCGGACGTCGGCGTCGGAGCAACTTGTTGTTGCGCAGCGGTCATACCCGCCAAAAATAACTCCGCTGCAAAACGCTGCGCAACCACGGTTTTTTGGCCATTCAAGCTCGGGTTGGACGTGGGCGGTAACGCCGCAGTTGCGTTAAGACCAAGCCCTGATTTGGTCTTTCGGCCCGCACAAAAGTCTTCCATTGCACGCCCTCGGACAGGTATTCACTTGTCCGAAATGAAAGCGGTCATTTTGGCTGCGGGCAAGGGCACCAGGATGCGGCATCTGACGGCTGATATGCCCAAGCCGATGCTGCAAGTGCGCGGCCGGCCCGTCCTGGAATACGTGGTCAACGGAATAGTTGCCGCAGGCATCCGCGAGCTTTTCATTGTCACCGGGTACCGCGCGGAAGTCATCGAGACACATTTTGGCGACGGTGCACGGTTCGGCGCACAAATCGTCTATGGTCGGCAGTTAATCCAGGACGGCACGGGCAAAGCGGTCGAAATCGCAAAAGGATTTCTTGGCACCTCACCGTTCCTGCTCATCTACGGCGACATCCTGGTCCAGCCCGAGACGTACAGACACGCAATTGAAAGGTTCCAGCTAGGAGATGTCTCTGCCGTGATCGCGGCTAGACACGGCGAGGATGTGACCAAAGGCGGGTTGTTGATCTTCGACGAAAAGTTCGAGCTGAAACGGGTCTTGGAAAAACCTTCCGACGCACAGCTTACCGCGCTGCGCGAAGCAGGCATGATCAACCTTTCCGGACCGCTCTGGTACAATGCTGGCATATATGTGTTTAGCCACGTACTATTCGAGTTCACTGCACGACTCGAGAAATCGCCGCGCGGCGAATTCGAGTTGACCGACGCACTCAACGCAATGCTGCACGCAGGGCACAGGATTGCAGGCGTAGAAGTCCGCCAGCTTTGGCTCGATGTCCGCGACCCGGAAGCGCTGGCTGAAGCGGAGCGTCTCCTGAGCTGATCCCCCACGCCTGGGCGCGTAGTGCCTCTGAGGACTTTTAGCGGCTGCGCGGGCCGCGCGCCGGCGCGGCGCCTTCGCCACTTCGGCTGATCCGTTCGCTCAGTATTGGGGGGTGACGTACCGGCCCAAGTCCCGGCCCGTCCGCGCGCGGCGGCGCTATGTGCCGCTCGGGCGGAGGTGCCTGGTTGATCCGCGCTCCCACAACCGAGGCCGCATCCGTGCCGGGCGTATTGCGCGGAGCGGGGCTGTAAACGGGTCCGGAAGCCGCGCTTGGGGCCGGTACAGGCACGCTCAGCCGCCGCTCTACTTGCACGGCTTGAGCCGGTGGCTGTTGTGACCGTGGAATGGGAGCAGTTACCTCAGCACGTTCGGGTCTGGGCACGCTGCGCGCGACGGTTTCGGACACACTCGGGGTTGCACGCTGCAGGAGTTCGGTCCGGGCATGTAACCCTACCGGCATATTCTCAGCACGCGGCGTCGGCCGTGGCACCGCCCGATCAGTGCGTTCGGCAGAAGGCCTGTCCGGCGCGCTGCCAGTTACTCCTACTGCGCCGGGCTGCGGTACAGGCCGGGAAGGTTGGGCAATCTGAGCCGCGCCGGACTCCGTGGTTCTCTTGTTCAACATCCCGTTGAGCGGTTGCGCCGCACGATTCGGCAGCATCCGGTCCGGCTGTTCTGCGGACTCAGCCGGCGCGGGCGGAATTATCCCCGGGGTCGAGCCCGGCCCGGGCCGATCTGAGGTTGAGGACTCACTCCTGAGCCGATGCCAAGGTCGCCCAGCGCCCGGCGCATCCGGTCCAGGGGCAGTCTCAGGTCGCCGATCCGTCACGGGCCGGTTGCGCACAGCTTGCTCGCGCGGGTTATCACCGACTTTCTCGCGCACCGCACCGGGCCAGCCACGCATGGGCGGTTCGTTCCCAATAGCGCGCGCCGGGCCAGGTCGTGCATCGGTAGGGCCTGCCTCAGTGCCGGGTCGCTCTTGGCGCGGAGCGAAATCCGTTCGCAACGGGCGGACCGGTGTTCCTTCCCGCTGACCGAGCGGCGGGCTGAACCGGACCGCGTCAAATCGTGGATCAGGCCTGTCGCCGATCCTGCTGTGGATGCCGTTTCCCGGCAACCGCTCGCGGTACACGATCAGCTTGTCGCCCTCGCGCCTGGGCCGCCTGAGGTCGTCGTTGTGCGCGGCCTCGACCGGCAGGTCCCTGACCACGGCACGCGGAATCTCGCGCCCGGCTAACCTGGCCACACGCTCGACAGGCACACCTACGTTTCCGACTATGTTGTTGTCGCCGTTGATAAAGTTGTTCACGACAACAGTTTGCCCGTGGATGTGCTTTGCGCGGTCCGGTGGCAGTCTATGTCTGTGAAGCCCGCGGTCGGCAAAGACTGTCCACGAGACGTACGTGTAGCAGTCGGGATCGGGATCGAAACCTACAGCCGCGCCGCGATAGACTACTCCTACACCTGCGGAGAACGTTGTGAACGGGGGCAGCGGCGCCCACCCGCAGTAATGGTCTGTGTACCGCCACACGACCCAGGCTGGTGCCCACACCGTGTCTGGCCACCAGCACCACCCCCAGCGCGGATGCCTGAACCAGCGCCCATAATGGAAAACAATTCGCCCCCAGGTGTAATCCGAGTACCAGTACCAGCCCCAATTCGAGTATAACCAACGTCCGCCGTGGCAGTACGGATGCCAGCCACGATGGATCACCACAATAGTGGGCCGCCAGCACCACCCGTAGTCCTCGATCCAGAGCCAGGTGCCGTATGGCGCTAGCGTGTTGTAAAAATAGTTGTAGTTGATCACTGTCTGTTCGCGCGGCCCCTCTGTCGCAGCATATTGTTGGCCTGGCGGCTGCGGTGGACTCGCTTCCGCGGGCGCGCTTTCTGCAACGGTGGGTTCCGGCTTAGCGGTAGCAGGCTCGGTCGCTTTAAGCCGCAGCCGTTTGTCCTGCTCGAGCATTGCCAACACAACGGACTCGGGCACCCCGAGATCGTTCAAATAGATGAGCTGGTCCGCGCCTATGCAAAACGTTCGGATCGAGTTGCTGATGTATGACAGCAGAACCGATTCCTCGACGCCGGCTTCTGCCATCTTGATCACGTCCCGTAGTGCCGGGGAAATGAAAATGTTTGGTGGAAGCGGCTTTTCGCCGGATTGTTTGGCGGGCGGCTCGAAGCTCTGAGTCCGGTCTGCCGATGCAGCAGGCTCATTGGTCACAGTAGCGGCCTGGAGCTGGTTTCCAGCCGGGCTGAGCGCCGCCGGGGATATAGAAGGCGCAGGCATGGCGTTAGTGGCCGGTGGCGTGGCCGCAACTGCCCCGGTCGCGTCCGACTGACTCGCCCCAGCGCGTTGCTCGGTGCAGCCCGACAACAACACCAACACTGGCGCGGCAACCACGACCATCAAAATGAATTTTTGTGCGGTTTTCATGGCCAGCTTATGGTTTTGTTGGCGCGCGTCTCCGGCGCGTCTCATAAGTTGGACGCCGGGCAGGCATGGAGTATTCAGTCCACGCGGTACGCTGCTTGCAGGCCGGCGGAGCTTCGCCGCCGTACATATTTGGCTTTTGCGCAAGAAAGGTGCGTGCTGCGGGCTGGTACTCCCGCCCAGAATCGAACTGGGATCCGCGGTTTAGGAAACCGCTGCTCTATCCATTTGAGCTACGGGAGCGCCTCCGGGCGGTCACACCCGAACGCAACTCAACTATCGCGTATTTCAGGCATTGAGCAAGGTTTTTGTGCGATTATTGGCGTATCCGGGGTTAAAAAGCGGGCCGCTGCGGCTGAGTCACTGCCGGGCGCCTGGACCCGTCGGGGCCTGACCTGGCGCGCGTGGCGGGTCAGTGGCGCGGTGGCGCTGCTGTTGCGGACGCGTGATCCCGGTTGCGGTCGGCTTAGAGGGAGTGCCAGTTGCAGTGCGGTTCGTCAATGTTTGGCTAGCAGGTTCGGGTTCAGGTGTGAACGGTGGGAAATGAATCGGCCAAACTGCCAATGTCCCCGAGGCGCCTATGAACCTGCCGCGCTGCGCGCGCAGGACTGTGACGAACGGTGCGCGCGTTCTTTTCATCGTACGCTCATGCTCGGCGTACATCGCATTCAGCTCCGCGTCGAACGGCGTACCGTGAATGCGCAACGAGGCGTCGGAGAACAGGACAACGGTTAGCCGCTCCGAACTTCGGACCACATGGTTTAGCCTTGGCATGACCTCAGCCCAGTCCGCTTTCCGCTCGTACTTCCGAGTCTGCAAGAATTCGGCCAGCCGCGCCACGATTTCATCGGCGCGGTCCGGTGCCCATTCCTGCAGTGGAAACTTGCCGGTGTGGAGCCGGTTGTTAAACGTCCATACACCGATGCTGTCGCCTGGGCGGAGTTCCCCCTGCATGCCCGATGTGATGAGCGCTGAAACGGTCTGCTCGACCATTTTTGCGCGGGATCGCATCCCTGCCGAGATGTCGAATATCAGCAGGTAGCGGCCTGACTGCTTCCGTGCTGGTGCGGCTGTAGCAACGTTGGTCTGTGCGCGCAAGCTCGCGCACGCAATGCATACAATAAGCGCGTGAATGGCCAGTGAATGCCTCATTTGATCTTGGGCTGATTGAATTTGGAGACCCCGGCCTTGTTAATGCGTGTAACCCGGCAGTGCAGTTGCGCGACTGCATCTTCTACCATGCGTATAAAATTTGAGCAGCTAATAGCGATTGCGCCCAGCGCTGTTACGGTCTGCTGCTCGGCGGAGTCGTCCGTGACGACCCACACCTCCCCGTATTCGAGCAGTCTATGCGCGGCGCGCTCGATCATTTCGTCGGCGGTTTTGCCCGCGCGCGAGAACAGCACCTCGACCTCGGGCGTCGAGCTGTCCGAGACACCCGGCGCGGCGCCGGACCCGTCGAAAAATACAGAGATGGGCACGCCCGTGGCGTCGTGATACCGCGTCAACCAACGGACGAGCCGGTCCCGCGCCGCTTCCGAATGCGGCGGCTGACCCGGCGCAACGGCTTGCCACCTGTGGAGCAGGCTGTAGCCATCAACATGCGCGCCACTGGCATGGGTCAAATTTTATCTGCGGCGCGGCTGCGAACAATCCGCATTTTCCGCGGGCGCGTTTTGCATTGCCTACTCAGGGCGCGTTGGTAAATTTTGATTGGCGCTAAGCCTGCAAATGAGACTTAACAAGGCAGTTGCGGCCATAGCAGCGTGCGCGCTGTTGTGCGTGCCGGCTGTAGCCGCTGAGGTTGCGGCGGAGACGGACCGCAGTGGCACAGTCGCGGAGCGCCTTAGTGTGCAAACGGAGCCTACTCGTCCCCGCGTCGGGTTGATCAAGGTGGAGGGAGCCATCAGCCCTGCGACGGCCGGGTACATTAGCCGCGCCATTACCCGCGCCGAGCGCGAACAAATGGAGTGCTTGATTATCCAGCTCGACACGCCTGGCGGGCTGCTCGATTCGACCAAGGTGATCGTGCAGAGATTTCTCAGCGCCACTGTGCCCGTGGTTGTGTACGTGGCACCGCCGGGCGCGCACGCTGCAAGCGCGGGCTGTTTCATCACACTCGCGGCGGATGTAGCAGCAATGGCGCCGGCCACAAGCATAGGCGCGGCGCACCCGGTCGCGCTCGGCGGCGCGCCTGGCGAGAAGGAGAAAACCGACGAAGTGATGAAACAAAAGCTCGAAAACTTCGCGGTCAGCTTCATCGAGACGATCGCGGCCAAGCGCAAACGCAACGTCGAATGGGCTAAGGCCTCGGTCAAAGAAAGTGCGGCTTTGCCTGCCGAAAAGGCGCTCGCAACCAACGTGATTGATCTGATCGCAAAAGATTTGCCCGACTTGCTCAAACAGTTAGACGGGCGCGATGTGAACGGGAAAATTTTGCGCACGGCCGAGGCCGAGCTGGTCGAGATCGGCATGACCCTGCGCGAGCGTGTGTTTCAAATGCTCGGCCGGCCCGAGGTGTTGTTCATCCTGATGCTGATCGCAATCTATGGCATAATAGCCGAGCTGAACAATCCTGGCGCGATTTTCCCGGGCGTCGTCGGTGCAATTGCGTTGATCCTGGCGTTGTACCTGGCGGCGATTCTGCCGATCAATATAGCGGGTATCGCCTTGATTGTACTTGCCATAGGACTGTTTATTGCAGATGTGTACGCCACGACACACGGGATATTGACAGTAGGTGGCGTTGTCTCATTCTTTCTGGGCGCGCTTATGCTTTTTGATCGCACCGAGCCGGCGTATCGGTTGTCGCTCTCGATTATTCTGCCTGCTACGGTCGTGACTGCGTTGTTTTTCATTTTTGTCATTGGCGCCGGGCTCCGTGCGCAACTGCTGCCTGTGCGCGCCGGCCGCGAGGCGCTCATCGGCAAAGTGGTGCGCGCGCTGGAGCCGATTGACGCGACCGGCGGGCGCGTGTTCGTCGAGGGCGAGTACTGGAACGCCATCAGCGAGGTCGCGATTGAAAAGGGTCAGCCAGTCGAGATCATCGGTATCGAAGGGCTGACATTGAAGGTAAAACCGAAGGAAACCAAATGAGGCGAATCGTATGGACATACTGAGCGCATTGACGGCAAAGTTGAGTGGATGGGTCTTGGCACTGATCATACTTGCGATTTTTGTGCTGCCGCAGGCGGTGAAAATCCTGCGCGAGTACGAGCGCGGGGTCATATTCCGGCTCGGCAAATTGCACAAACGCGGGGCAAAAGGGCCGGGCCTCATCTTCCTGATCCCGTTTATTGATCGAATGGTCAAAGTTGACCTCCGCGTGGTCACAATTGACGTGGCCAAACAGGAGGTTATGACTCGCGACAACGTGCCTGTGACAGTGGACGCGGTCGTGTATTTCCGGATCATTGACCCCGTCTCGTCCGTGGTAAAGGTCGAGAATTACTGGAAAGCGACATCTCTAATAGCACAGACCACGTTAAGGAGCGTAGTCGGACAAGCGGAACTGGACGAGCTGCTGTCGCACCGCGACAAGATCAACCAGAAACTGCAAGAGATAATTGACCGTCAGACCGACCCGTGGGGCGTGAAGGTCACCGCCGTCGAGGTCAAAGATGTTGTGCTGCCAGACGGGATGAAGCGCGCCATGGCCAAGCAAGCGGAGGCCGAACGCGAGCGGCGCGCCAAGATAGTGAACGCCGAAGGCGAATTCCAAGCGGCTGAAAAGATGGTCCAGGCCGCCCAAATGATTGCGCGCGAGCCGATAGCGCTGCAATTGCGGTTCCTCCAAACTATGCGCGAGATTTCAGCCGAGCATAACACAACGACTTTTTTGCCTGTGCCGATCGACCTGTTCGGCCCGTTTTTGAAGAAAAGCGACTCGGCACAGAAATAGAGAGTGCCATTCCGCGCGCTGCGTGCGGAAAATTGCGCCGCGCAGGAATGCGAAAAAGCGGAACGTCTGGGCGCGCAGGTGTTGGCGTATGCCGCTTTACGAATACGAGCCTTGTGACGGCAAATGCGCAATTTGCGGCGGGCGCTTTACCGTGCATCGGCCGGTCAACGCGCCCGAGTTAACGCACTGCCCGGTGTGCAAGAAGCCGGTGCGCAAGGTCGTTTCGCTTTTCAACACGCCAACGAAACTAAAACCATTGTCCATTTCTGATGCGAAGCGCGCCGGGTTCACAGTCTTAAAACGTATAGGCAAGGGAGAGTACGAACGGCAGTGAACGGTCCGGGCCAAGTGTTTCCGCAGGTCTGCCTCGGCACGCATAAAAGCTCATACTTCAGGTGGATCGTTGCCAGGCGATGTACTAGCGCATTACCGGCTGCGCCCGAAGACTAGTTCCCAGAATGGCCGCGCAAGTATGGAACGGAAGCGGATGCAAATTTTTTATTCCGGCCGCGTGCAAGGGGTCGGGTTCAGATACACGGCCAAGTCTGTAGCAGCGGGGTTCGACGTCACAGGCTTCGTCCGGAACCTGCCCGATGGCAGGGTCGAACTGGTCGCAGAAGGCGCCAAAGAAGAGCTTGAGGCGTTTCGTCAGGCCATCCGCGATGCAGGCATGGCGGGTTTCATTCGTGACGAACAGGTGATCTGGAGCGAACCCGAAGGTGGATTTCGCGGGTTCCAGATTGTATTTTAACGCTAAATGAAGTTCGCAATCATAGCCGACATACATGGCAACCTAGAGGCGCTCGAGGCCGTGCTTGAGGATATTAAAATCCAAAAGTGCACGCACCTGGTTTGCTTGGGCGACATCGTCGGCTATAACGCAAACCCACGCGAGTGCCTCGAAATCATCCGAAAAATGAACATCCCATGCGTCAAGGGCAATCACGACGAATACTGCTCGACCGAAAGCCCACTCACCGACTTTAACCCGTACGCGGCACAGGCTGTGACCTGGACCCGCAAGCAGTTAACCGAGGAGGAAAAGAAATGGCTGCGCGAGCTTAAGTACGTGCGGATGGTCAAAAACTTCACAATCGTCCACGCTACTCTGGACGCGCCCGAGCGTTGGGGCTACGTGTTCGACAGACTCGCTGCGGCGGCAAATTTCCCGTACCAGAACACCGCCGTTTGCTTTTTCGGGCACACGCACGTGCCCTTGGCGTTTGTCCGCGACACCGTAGTGCGTGGCGGCACGTATTCGAAATTCAAGGTCGAGCCGGGCAAAAAATACTTTGTGAACGTGGGCGCCGTGGGTCAGCCGCGCGATAACAATCCGAAGGCCGGGTATGTAATCTACGACACGGTCGAGGGCACAATCGAGTTGCGCCGTGTCGAGTACGACATAGCCAAAGCGCAGCGCAAAATACTTGAAGCCGGGTTGCCTGAGCGGCTCGCCGAGCGGCTTGCATACGGCAAATAAAACGTGCGCATTGACACGGTGCGGCAGCCTGCACCACGGCCACTGCCTCAAGAGGAACGAACCGCCAACAGCAGCGT